>JANQEF010000148.1 GCA_028278465.1 Dehalococcoidia bacterium
GGGCCACTAGACGAAGGGGCCACTGGCTGCCGATCCTGGATTCGAACCAGGGCTCTCAGATTCAGAGTCTGATGTCCTACCGCTAGACTAATCGGCAACGGAACCGACTCTTATTTTACCAGCCGGCCTGAGACTGCTCAAAGCCGGCGCATGTGGCAGATAATACGCGAAAAACCGTGCCGTGGATCACACCTGAACTGGCGAGCCGCCAGGAACGGACGAAAGCCGGGCCTGCCGAACGGCACCTGCAAATGACTACGACGGCGAGTCCCGGCTAACCGAGCATACGGCCAAAAACCGGCTAACTGCCCGTCGACTCGCTCTCGTCGCCGCCGATGCCGCCCATGTCCATCGACTCGATGAAGTCCTGGAAGGCCGAGAGCTTCTTCATCTCTTCCTTCCCAACAGGAGCGCGGTGCTCACGGTGCCCAGACGCCTCGGCCGCGGAAGCGCCCTCGGTGCCGACGATGGTGTTGCCCGTCTCCTTGTCCAGCAGAACGCCGGCCTTCTCCATCACATCGTCCTCGACGAAGATGGGAACCCTGGCGCGGACCGCAACTGCGAGCGCGTCGGACGGGCGGGAGTCGATGTCCACCACCTTCTCGCCCATGCGAACGCCGATGCGGGCGAAGTAGGTGTCGTTCTCAAGACCCGAGATGGTGATCCGCTCGACGTCTCCACCGAGCTCCTTGATCGAGTTGTGAAGCAGGTCGTGCGTAAGAGGACGCGGGACCTGGACTTCCTGGAGCCGGACGGCGATAGCCTCTGCCTCGTGCGTGCCGATCCAGATCAGCAGGTACTTTTCGCCCTCTTTCTGCTTGAGGATCACAACCCGCTGATAGTTTTCAAGGCTGACGCGGATGCTGTCTATTTCCATCTCGTTCATTGGAAGCAGCCCTTCCAGGGATCTGAGCCAGATCGTTCCAATCTGCCCGGTGTACGAGTGCAATCACCTTATTCCCGGCTTACCTCTCAGTCAACGAAGCTGACAACCACTAAGCTCTACTTGTATACCGGCAGTGTGACCCGCCAGTTACCCCACTTGTGGCATATACCGCTTCATGCGCCTCTCCATCTCCCGCCTCGCAAGCATGATCCGCCGTTCGCACGTCTCGCACTTCACCCCGATATCGGCGCCTATTCGGTAGACGCTCCACTCGGTTCCTCCGCATGGATGCGGCTTCTTCATGATGATACGGTCGCCGACTGCGAATGGAGTCTGCTGGTCGCCGACGGGCGGTGTCACAGCCGTGAGCTGGGAACGGTCTCCAGCGCCTGGTTGATCTGCAGCTGGAGCGAATTGCAGGCGATGCGGGCGTAGCGGGCGTAGTCCTTCGGGCTGTCAGAGGCGTAGATGATCCCTCGGCTCGAGTTGATCAGGATGCCGCGGCCGTTCCCATCGCAGCCTGCCTGCACCGCCTTGATCACGTCGCCGCCCTGAGCACCTACACCTGGCACCAGGAAAGGCATCGACTGGTGCTCGGCCCTCAGCAGTCGCATCTCCATCGGCGCCGTTGCGCCAACGACCAGGCCGATGTTCCCTCCAACATCCCAGCGCTCCGCCGCCTCCGCCACCTTCTCGAAGAGCTGCGGCCTCTCCTCTTCCTCAACTCGCAGGTCCTGGAAGTCGCGGGAGCTCGGGTTGGATGTGCGACAGAGGATAAACACGCCACGCCCGGGGTGCTGCAGGAACGGCTCGACTGTGTCCGAGCCCTGGTACGGGTTGACAGTTGCCGCATCGAACCCCCAGACGTCGAACATCGCGGAAGCGTAGGCGGTCGACGTAGAGCCGACGTCGCCGCGCTTGCCGTCGCCGATGATCATCACCTCGGGCGCGACGTCACGAATGTGCCGTATCGTGCCTTCCAGCGCTTCGAGGCCGGGAATTCCGAGCGCCTCGTAGAAAGCCATCTGCGGTTTGTACGCGGCGACCATCGTGTGAGTGGCGTCTACTATCCGCCTGTTGAACTCGAGGACATCATCGACCGGCATGCGCCGAGGATCGGGGTCGAGCCCGATGCAGACGAGGGACTTTTTGTTGGCGGCTACGGTGTCGAGCCTGACTGCAAACGATTCCATGATTTCCCGAGCTTAGAGTGGACTCTGAGTTCGATACCTATTGTCTCACAGGCAGGCGCTAAACCTGGCCTGCAGCGACGCAAGTAGGATGAAACTCCGAGCTGCGACCGTGCCGCCTGCCGGGACGATCTGATGAACCATGCAACCAACGACACAGGACCTGCTCGATCTCTATGAGCGGCTGTTTGCCGTATACGGGCCGCGCAACTGGTGGCCGACAACAGGCGGCGGCCGGTTCGAGATCATCTGCGGAGCGATCCTCACGCAGAACACCCAGTGGCGCAACGCGGAAAGATCTCTCGCCAGTATGCGCGAGGCCGGCTTCTGGAGTTTCCCGGAAGTACACGCCGCAACCGAGCCGGCGCTGGCAGACGTGATTCGCCCTTCCGGCTACTACAACACCAAGGCTCGCAAGCTGAAGACGTTCGCCGCGGTCGTGGAGGAAGAGCACAGTGGAAGCCTCGACGCGCTGTTCGATCGCTCGGTGCCAGAGCTCAGGGAGCTCCTGCTGGGAATCTGGGGAATCGGTGAGGAAACGGCGGACGACATCGTCCTCTACGCGGCTGAGAAGCCGACCTTTGTGATCGACCGATACACAACGCGCTTGGTCAACCGCCTCGGCTGGAAGGTCAACGGCAGGGGCAGCTACTTCGACTACAAGCGGCTGTTCGAGGACCTGCTGCCAGCGGATGCGCCGCTTTTCAACGAGTTCCACGCCGTCATCGATGGGCACGGCGCCAGCACATGCACCAGTCGGTCGCCCGCCTGCGAAAACTGCTGCCTGCTCGACGTCTGCCCGACAGGCAAAGAACGGGTCACGGCCTAGATTCCGAAGCTTTCCCGTATGCCGGCCGCCGCTTCGTCCAACGCCTCTTTCGCCGCGTCGTAGATGCCGACGCGTCCGTTGAAGCCGTGCGTCATGCCGTCGTATACCGAGCAACGCGTCTTGACACCTGCCGCCTCGAGCGCCTTGCCGTACTCGACCGCCTCGTCAAGCAGCGGGTCGTACTCGGCGGCGATCACCGTCGCATCCGGCAGCCCGGACAGATCGTCCGCCCGGAGAAGCGACGCATACGGCTTGTTGCGCGCGTCGCCCGAACCGGTGTAGTGGTCCCAGAACGAGATCATGCCGTCCCGCGTCAGCCCGTAGTCGCTGGCATTGGCGATGTAGGACGGCCGGTCGAAATCGGCGTCGATGACCGGGCAGAAGAGCACCTGGTGAGCGATGGCCGGACCGCCGCGGTCGCGCGCCATCATCGAAACAGCGCCAGACAGGTTTCCGCCCGCCGAGGTGCCGGAAGTTGCAACCCGCGTCGGGTCGATCCCCAGCTCTTCGGCATGCTCCACGGCCCAGACTGTCGCTGCGTAGCAATCCTCGACAGCGCCAGGGTAGGGCGTTTCCGGAGCGAGCCGGTAGTCGACCGAAACGAGGACGGCTCCGACGCGATTACAGAGGCCGCGGCTGGTGGCGTCCTCGGTGTCCAGGTCTCCGATCACCCAGCCGCCGCCATGAAACAGCATGATCAGCGGGCGAACGCTATCGGCATCCGGTCTGTAGATCCTTATCGGCGTCTCCCCGGCCGGGCCGGGGATGGTCCTCTCCTCGATGCTGCCGACCGGTTCGAACTCGCCCAGGTGCGCTATCGCGTCACGCTGGATGATCGAGTTCTTCCGCGCCTCTTCCGGCGTCACCTCGTTGGACGCTGGAAGGCCGAGAGCGTCGGTCAGCTTCATCATCTCGACTACTTGAGGATGCAGAGGCACGTGATTCTCCCGGGGGTTCTGGCGAGGCGGAGAGGCGTTAACCGCGGCGTATGCGATGACGCGTCACGGCTCGGTGAGGCGATACGTTATCACCGTCTGCCGTGTGAGCGAGATGGCCGGGTGGCGGCGAAACGGCTAAGCGACTTCAGACGTTCCACCGTCTATGGATGGTTCGGAGTCAACGGCCGGCTTCCTCACGGTGTGAGGCCGGAGCCGCTTCGCCGGTCCCGCAGGCTCGGCCGATTCGAACTCGACCAGGTCTGGCCCGGTCGCCGGCGATGCAGGCTGCGCGGCGGCCCGAGGCGCAGCCGCTGGCTCGGCCGGCACAACGCTGCGAAGCCTGATGCCCCCGTCGGTGTCCACCACCGCGTCTTTGGCCTCGTCATCGGCTTCCTCGTTCACTGTGGCACCGAGAATCGTTCTCTCCAGTGTCCCTTCCAGCGCAGAGTGCAGCTTGAACACGCTCCGGCCCAGCACGAATGCGATTCCTGCGAGGAAGATGATCGGGATCGGCACCGAGAAATCGCCGAGCGCCAGCAGCTGGCTCAGCAGCGGCACGGCCCAGATACCAAGCGCGATCGCCGAAAGCGCCAGTATCGAGTCGCGCAGCAGCAGCCGAACCTCTTCCGTGCGCCAGCGGTGAGAATCTGCGGTTCTCGGCCTGAACGCCGACGCGGTCAGCAGGTCGGCCAACCTCTGCGACTCGCGCCAGATGATCAGCCCCGATGGCACACTCAACGCCAGCACCGCCGCGCTGATCGCCAGTCCGACAACGCTCTCCGTCGCTCCGGCAAAGTCGCCGGTGTTGTGTGCGAATCTCAGCACGAGCGTGCCTACGCCGATCAAGATCGCCATCAGCGACAGGTTGACCAGCATGATCTTGCCGGAACGCTGTATCTCCTTCGCCGACGGGCTGTTGAACTCGAACGACTTCTGCAGAGCCGCCAGCCACTCGCCAAGGCTGTCCACATACGCTTTCAGGACGCGCGGCGACCATCGCTTCAAGAACCCTGAGACTCCCTCGGACGACCTGTAGAGAATCGGGTACAGCACCGACGTGATCGCCGTGACGACCGCTATCACCGGGTAGAGGAACGAGCCGATCACACCGTGGTCTGCGCCGACCTTGACCATCGCCAGCGAGAACTCTCCTGACTGCGGCATGCCCATTCCCACACGTAGCGACTCCGTGCCGTTCGTGCCTGTCACGAACACGCCGATGGTGTTCGCGATCACCTTTCCCAGGATGAATACGGCTGCCACTATCAGCGCCGGGCCGATGAACTCGCCGACCTGGTGAATGTCGACCAGCATGCCCACCGAAACGAAGAACAGCGCGCCGAACATGTCTCGCACCGGCCGCATCCGCTCGCTGATGGCATGAGCGTGCTTGGTGTCTCCGAGCACCGCGCCGATCAGGAATGCGCCGGCCGCGGCCGAGATGCCGAGCAGGTCTGCCACCAGCGCAAGACCGAACGCCAGTGCCAGCGCCGTCACCAGCAACGTCTCGCTCGAACGCCTGCTCGCGATGAAGTCCATGAGGCGCGGAACAACAAGCGCTCCCGCAACCAGAGCCGCGCCGGTGAACAGCGCCAGCTTGCCGGCGATCAGGCCGATCTCACCGGTGTTCGCCGTGCCGCCGGTCGCCACACCGGAAAGGATGCTCAGCAGAATCACCGCGGCGAAGTCTTCGACAACGAGGATCCCGACGATCAGTCTGCCGCGTGTCGAGAGAAGCTCATTCGAGTCACCGAGCATCTTGATCAGCACGGCCGATGAGCTGATCGAGATCGCCGCGCCGAGGAAGATCGCCTCGGTGTCGGACCAGCCGAGCGCGATACCGATCTGGAAGCCCAGCGCGATCAGGAACGTGATCTCGATCGCGCCGATGAACAGAACTTTCGCGCCGACCTGCCTGATGCGCTCCCAGCCGAACTCGAGACCGAGGCCGAACAGCAGCAACACGAGGCCAACGTCTGCGAGACGCCGTATCGTGTCGACGTCAGCGACGATCGGGTTGTCGAAGGTGAATGGGCCGACGAGAAGTCCGGCGAGGATGTAGCCGAGGATGGAAGGCTGCCGAAGCTGCCTCATGATGAGAACTGCCGCGCCAGCAACCGCCATGATGATGGCGAAATCTTGGAGCAGGTTCGCTTCAGAATGCATTGAACAGGCAGGAGAGTGCAGCGGCGGCTACGGGCGAATTATGTGTGCGCCGGTCGCACCGCATCTGATGGACTGCCCCGAAACTCTGTGATGGTTAGGACGCGCATCGCGTTACCTGTAACCGTGTAAAGAATCGAGCGGGACGGTCCGAATTCGTGGCTGGTTCGGGCGTTGTCTGGCAGCTGCGCGGGAGCGGATGGGCCTCAGGCGCGGAAGGCGTCCATGACGCCGATGCTGCTGGACTTGATGACGAGGTAGACCTGCTTGCTGGGCGCCAGGTTGAGTTCGTTCACCGCAGACACGGTCACCTCCGCCATCAGCTCGGCGCCGCAGTCGACCGTGACGATCCGCCGTGAGCCTTCTCCATCGATGGACACTATTGTTCCTGCTAGCAGGTTGCGGGCGCTGATGCCTTCGGGCCGTTCCGTGGCGATGATGATCTCGCGGGAGCCGATGGCGACCACGACCTTCTCGCCGAACTGCCGTTGCCCGGTCGGCGCTGTG
>JANQEF010000186.1 GCA_028278465.1 Dehalococcoidia bacterium
CGCCGCCGGTCTGGAACCAGTACGACCCGGTCTCGTGGTCGATCATCACGAGGTCGTTCTGGTACAGCGCGCTGGTGTTGCCGAAGACGTGTGTCTCGCCATCGATCCGCCGGTCGTAGACAACTCCTGATGCGCAGAGCGGGCAGTAGGTGATGAGCACGGGAACACCTTCAATCTCATCGTTCACGATCTCGTGGAAGTTGAGGAACTTCACCGGGTAGGCGTAGGCCTGTGCCTTGCCCGCGTAGCCGAGAACGAGGTCGCCGCTCGACAGCCAGTCACCGCCGCTCGGCCCCTCGTAGACCGGCACGTAGACGGGCCTGATGGCGTTGAAGAGGCGCCTGATGGTGGCGCCCGGCGCGTCTGGCAGCCGGACCGAGCCGCCGTCGAAGGTGTCGAAGATTATGTTCTCCGGCGGCACGATCCCGTCGAAGATGTCGATCTCAGGCGGTGGTGGCGGGCCGTCGATGTCGTACGGCAACCCGGTCCTGGTCACCGGCGTTGCGGTGGCCGAAGGGTCGCGTGGCGTTGGCGTGCCCGAACTGGTTGGACTACTGGCGCCGGGCGGTGTCTCGGTGTCGGCGGGCGCTGCCGCTTCCTCGCCTGATCCGCAGGCGACCGCGACGACTGCAACAGCGAGGACCAGCGTCGCGACCGCAGACGGCGGTCGGATCAACCGTCCACCTTTGCCGCTTCGGACCCGCCAGCGAATAGAGATCATGCTGGCGGTTAGATGCGCGCCAGCGTCAACTGGTGAAGGCGAACCGGTTTCGGCTCAGTCTCCCGCGCCGATGGCTTCCCCGGCCGCCGCCTGCGCCATCGAGATCAGTCGTTCCCTGAACATCAGGATCTGTTCGAAGACCGCGCTCAGCTCCTCCACCCAGTCCGGCTCTTCGCGGTCGATCTCGACCCTTATCTGCATGTGGCCAACGGTGATGCCGCGGCCCAGCCACTTCTGCAGCGCCGACCGCGCGCCTCCGGTCGGCTCCTTCAGGTTCAGCGTCGCCCGCTCCTCGCCGATGGTCACCGAGTCGACTCCCGACTGCTCGGCAAGTACCCGCATCTTCTCCGCCGCCAGCAGCAGGTCCACGTTGCGGGGCACCGGCCCGAAGCGGTCACGGAGCTCCTCGTGGATGTCGGCTATCGAGTCGACGTCATGCATCCGTGCCAGCCGCTGGTACACGCTCAGCCTCTGCGCCAGGTCCTCGACATAGCTGTCCGGGATGCGTGCGTCGACGCCAAGGTCGATGCGCACGGTCGAGAACTCGATCGGGCTCTCCTCGGCACGTGCGCCGTCCTCAGACGGCCTCTTCCCGGCTTTCATGTCGGCGACGGTGTCGGAGAGCAGCTTCGTGTAGAGATCGAAGCCGATGGCCGCGATGTGGCCGCTCTGTTCGCCGCCGAGGATGTTGCCCATGCCACGGATCTCCAGGTCTCTCAGCGCAATCTGGAAACCGGCGCCAAGCTCGGTCGCCGCGAGAATCGTGTTGAGCCGGGCGTCAGCGGTCTCGGTAAGCGCCTTGCCGTGCGGGATCATCAGGTAGGCGTAGGCGCGGTTGGTGCCGCGGCCGATGCGGCCCCGCAGCTGGTAGAGCTGGGACAGGCCGAACATGTCGGCACGGTCGACGATCAGCGTATTCACGTTCGGCAGGTCGATGCCGGACTCGATGATCGTCGTGCAGACCAGCACATCGAACTCGCGCTTCTCGAACGCCGACATCACCTGCTCGAGATCGTCCTCGCCCATCTGGCCGTGACCGATCTCGAAGAGCGCCTCGGGCACCAGCTTCATCAGCTTCGCCGCCACCAGGTCGATGTCCTTGACGCGGTTGTGCAGGTAGAAGACCTGGCCGCCGCGATCGATCTCACGCAGGATCGCCTCACGAGTCAGCTCATCACTCTCCTCCGTGACGTACGTCTTGATCGGCAGGCGCTCCTCGGGCGGAGTCTCGATGGTGCTCATGTCCCGAATGCCTGCGAGCGACATCTGGAGCGTGCGCGGGATTGGCGTAGCGCTCAAGCTCATAACGTCGATCTGTGTGCGGAACTGCTTGAGGCGCTCCTTGTGCGTGACGCCGAACTTGTGCTCCTCGTCGATGATGACGAGTCCGAGGTTCTTGAACCCGACGTCACGCTGCAGCAGCCGGTGCGTTCCGATGACGATGTCCACCGACCCGTCGGCGAGACCTGCGACCGTGGCTTTCTGTTCGGCGTCCGTCCGGAAGCGGGAGAGCATGCTGACCGTCGCAGGGAACGGCTGCAGGCGCTCTGAGAAGGTGTCGAAGTGCTGCTGCGCGAGGACGGTTGTCGGCACGAGTATCGCCACCTGCCTGCCGGACTGGACCACCTTGAACGCCGCCCGCAGCGCGATCTCCGTCTTGCCATAGCCCACGTCTCCGCACACCAGCCGGTCCATCGGGTGCGGCGCTTCGAGGTCTTTTTTCACCTGGACGAGCGTCGCCATCTGGTCCGGCGTCTCCTCGTACGGGAAGCTGGCCTCCATCGAGTCCTGCCACGGCGTGTCCTCGCCGGCCGCAAACCCCTCAGATAGCTCCCGTGCGGCGTACAGTGCGATCAGTTCACCCGCAAGCTGCTCCGTGGCCCGCCTTGCCCGCGCCCGTGCCCGGCTCCACTCCTGCGTGCCCAGCCTAGTCAGGCGAGGCGCGTTGTCAGACGGTCCGTGGTAGAGCTGAATTCGGTCGAGCTGCTCTGTCGGCACATACAGCTTGTCTTCTTCCGCGTACTCCAGCACCAGGTATTCCCGGCCCTCGTCGCCCATCACCTGCGTGCCGCGGAAGAGAGCGATCCCGTGTTCGATGTGGACGACGTACGATCCTGGCTGCAGCTGTTCCAGCGCGGGGCCTTTGCGCACCGGTCGCTTGCGGACCCGGCGGCGCTCCTTGGCCACCCCGAATATCTCGGCGTCGGTGATGATGCCAAGGTTTCGCCGGTCTCTCGCTAGCACGGTGAAGCCCTGGCGCAGCGTGCCCTGGATCAGCGCCACGTCGCCGGGTTCGAGCGGCTTCGACACGCTGCCCTTGAGCTGCAGATTGAGGTCGCTCGTCTTGCTCAGCTCAACTATCCGGCCGGCGTGGTTCGAGAGCACCGCGGTTCGCAGCGAGCTGCCCTGCCGGTCTGCGATCAGCTTCATGGCGTTCTCGACGCCGCTCGCGGTTAGCGGCGCAGGCTCTACAGGCATCCTGAGCGCGCCGCCGGGAAGCTCGGCGTGAACACCCCACGGAGTCACCGAAACCGCTCTTCGCTGCGCGTTCAGGGCGTCCGCGAGCAGGCCGTATTCGAGGTGTGGCTGCGGGAATCTGCGCGGCATCTCGCCGCGGCGCTCCTTGTTCGCCCTCAGTTCAGTCAGCCTGCGGTCGGCGGTCTCCGAACTGTCCTTGATCGCGCTTGGCCGGACCCTCACCAGCAGCGTGTCGTCCGGGAGGAAGTCGAACACGGAGCCGCGGTTGAAGAAGCCGGCGTAGTAGCCGATCTCATCAAGCCACTCGCCCTCCGTGATCCTGCCGAGCTCTGCCGGGACCCGGTCCCGCGTCTCACCGACGGCGCTATCGAAGTCGACGCTGGAGATCAGTTTCTTCACGGCCTCGTCGTCGGCGTGCGAGGGTAGAACCTCGGACGCCGGCGGGATGTGAACACTCTCCAGGCTCACAGTCGAACGCTGAGTCTCGGTCTCGAACTCACGGATGCTCTCGACCTCGTCGTCGAAGAACTCGATCCGAACTGGTGAACTGCTGGCGGTCGGAAATATGTCGAGGATGCCGCCGCGATGGCTCGCCGTCCCGGGAATATCGACCGTCGGCTCCAGCACGTAACCGGCGGCCACCCACGAACGCAGGAGCTCGGAGATGTTGAAGCGATCGCCAACTGAGATGGTCTGAGTGGCAGAGTCGAACTCGCTCACAGTTGGCGTTCGGTATGAGACCGCGGGTGTGGACGCAATGACGAGCGGAGCGCGGCCTTTGCCGTTCCATGTCCGGAGCGCGGACAGAACGCGCAGCCGCTGGTGAGTAGCGCCGAGGTCGGGGACGTAGCGCTCGAACGGGATGTTGTCGGTTTCCGGGAACTGCAGGACCGGCGCCGCGTCGCCGCACCAGATCGTCAACTGGTCGGTCAGCCTGCGTGCCGTGTCGGGGTTCGGCGTCACCACGAACACCGGCGCCCCGTACTCGCTCCACAGTGCAGAGATCGTGTAGGCGGTCGCCGCGTCCGGGACGATGACTTCCCGGTCAGCTGACGGACTGTGGACCTCGGCGATCAACTCCTCGAACTCGATCGTCGATGTCAGCGCTGACAGCAGTCCCGACAGGGTCATGTGGTCTCACCCGCTGTTTCCAGCATGCGCATCGCGCGCAAAAAGGCGTCCTGCGACGTTGGCAGGCGCCTGGTATTTCGGTTGCTTGCCGGATCTCGTCTCCGGCCAGTTCTAGCTTAGCACCGGGCCGTTCTGGGTGTATGCGTGCTTCTCCGTGCGATCACCGGCAATATAATCAGCGACATCTGACAGAACGCCCGAAGTAGCGGAAACACCGTTGGCATCAGCATCGAAAAGAGACGGCAAGACGCGCCAGCCAGGCGCGGCGGCCGTGCGCGATGGCGCGAAGAAGCCGCTGCGACGGATCGTGGTGAAGCTTGGCACGAACCTGATCACGGGCCGACGGGATGCTGACGGCCACCGCCGCGGGATCGATGAAGACTCTCTGCGAGGACTGGTAGCGCAGATAGCCACGCTGCACGCTGCCGGCAAGCAGGTGATCGTCGTGACCTCGGGCGCAGTCGGCGCGGGCCGTGAGGTGGTTGCAGATGACGGAGCGGGGATGCGTGCACAGTCGCGGACCGTCGCTCACCGGCAGATGCTCGCCGCACTCGGGCAGACACAGCTCATGCTCGCCTACGAGCGGCTCTTCGCCGAGCACAGCATCCATGTTGCACAGGCGCTGATCTCGCGCGGCGACCTGACCCAGCGGCAGCGCTACCTCAACGTGCGCGACACGCTGGAGGCGATACTCGAGATCGGCGCCATCCCGATAGTGAATGAGAACGACGTAGTGGCGGTCGATGAGCTCGCGGGAGTGATATACGGCGACAACGACCGGCTGTCGGCGATGCTGGCGAACGACCTCGAAGCCGATCTGCTGATCCTGCTCGGCGAGATGGAGGGCCTTTACGAGAAGGACCCGCACGTTGACCAGTCGGCGAAGATCATTCCCGAAGTGCCACAGATCACGGGCGCTATCAGGGCGATAGCGAAGGGGCCGCACGATGGCCGTGGCTCTGGCGGAATGGCCAGCAAGCTCGAAGCCGCGGAACTGGCGATATCTTCCGGGACTCCAATGGTCATCGCGTCAGGCCACACGGAGAACGTGCTGCAGCGGATCTGCGCTGGCGAGGCGATAGGCACGCGCTTTCCGGCCGCGATCTCGAGGATCGAGGCGAAGAAGCGCTGGTTGATGATGGGCATCACCGAGAGCCACGGCGCTGTGCGCGTTGACGACGGCGCGGTGACGGCGCTGAAGGATCGTGGCCGAAGCCTGCTCGCCGCCGGGATCATCGGCGTTACTGGCGAGTTCGACCGCGGCGACATCATAAAGATTGAGGATGAAGACCGCCGACTTATTGCCTGTGGCCTTGCGACCTACTCGTCCACCGATGTCGATAAGATAAAAGGGCGGAAGTCGGGCGAGGTGCAGGAGTTGCTGGGCCACTACTTCGGCATGGAAGTGGTGCACCGCAACAACATGGCGCTGGTTTGAGCGTTGTTGTGAACGGCGAGCAGGCGAGATGACAGCTTTGGCGGTCGACATAAAGCAGATGGGCGTGGCGGCGAGGTCCGCCTCCCGGAAGCTCGCGGCAGGCGATGCCGCGACTCGCGACGCTGCGCTGGAGGCGATCGCGTCTGCGCTGATGGCCAAAGAGTCGGAGATCCTCTCGGCGAACGAGAAGGACATCGCTGCTGCGCGTGAGTCTGGCCTCGGCGAACACATCATCGACCGCATGGTGCTCAACCACGACCGCATCGCCGCTATGGCAGAAGCATGCCGTGAGATCGCAGCGCTGCCAGACCCGATCGGCGCAGTGCTCGAAGAGCGGACCATGCCAAACGGCCTTGAGATCCAGCGGATCAGCGTCCCGCTCGGCGTGATCGGCGTCATCTACGAGAGCCGTCCCAACGTCACGATCGACATCACGGCGCTGTGCCTAAAGTCAGGCAACACAGTGATCCTGCGCGGTGGCAAAGAGGCGCTCAACGCGAACTCTGTGCTGGCGGAGATTGCCCGCGACGCCGTCGCAAGCGTTGGACTGCCTGCAGACTCGGTCCAGTTTGTCTCCTCGACCGACAGGTCGCTGGTGGGCGAGATGTTGCAGATGGACCGCTACATCGACCTGATCGTCCCGCGGGGCAGCGCGGAACTTGTGCGATTCGTCGGCGAGACGGCGACTATGCCGGCGATCACAGGCGGCATCGGCGTCTGCCACACGTATGTCGACGCGGCTGCGGACCTCGACAAGGCGCTGAAGGTCGTGGTGAACGCCAAGACGCAGCGGCCGACCGTCTGCAACGCCATGGACACGCTGATCGTGCACTCTTCGGTTGCCGACAGGTTCCTGCCCGCGCTGGCGAAGGAGTTCGGCGTTTCCGACGTGGAGATGCGTGTGGACGGCCGCGCCATGGATGCGCTTCGCGACATCGCAGGCGGCGCGCGAGTGGTTCCTGCGCAGTCTGACGACTTCGGCACCGAGTTCCTGGCGCTGATCGCAGCGGTCAAGGTGGTCGATTCGATCGACGAGGCGATGGACCATATCGCCGAGT
>JANQEF010000197.1 GCA_028278465.1 Dehalococcoidia bacterium
TCGGGACGCATCCCGTAGTCCTCCGGGAACTGGCGCATCAGCACCACCGCCGGGAAGCCGACGACCCAGAATCCGACTCCCACCGCGAACAGCACCTCGCGCCAGCCAAAGGCATCTACAGAAAGGCTCAGGATCGGAATGGTCAGCCCGCCGACCCCGGACGCCGCCATCAACACGCCGAGCGCCCGGGCTCGCCTCCGCACAAACCAGTTAGCGACGGTCACCACCAGCACGATGAACGTCCCGAACGACATGCCGACCGTCAGCAGCACGATCACCAGGTAGAACTGCCAGAGCGTCTGGACATAGCTCATCAGGACGAACGAGAGCCCTGTGACGGCGACGCCGAACGACATCACCTTGCGAGTGCCGTACCGGTTGATGATCGTGCCAACGAACGGCGAGATCATGCCGCCTTCGAGGCGCTGTATCGAGACGGCCGCGGCCACGGCGCCCCGGCTCCAGCCGAAGGTGTCGACGATTACGGTGAAGAAGACGGCGAAACCGCGCCAGAAGACGGCGGACGCGTAGAACTGGACGGCGCCGCCGCCTGCGACGACCCACCAGCCAAAGAAGATTCGGTTCGCTTTGCCGGCCGTTGCTAGCTGTCCTCCACCCGGCCAGCGCGCTCCGGGAGGCTCGACAGGAACCTGCGCAAGACCGAATTGAACTCCGAAGGGTTGTCGCCGGCGACCCTGTGCCCGGCGTCTGGCACTGATGCTATCTGGCTGCTGGGAATCAGCCCGGCCATGCGCTCGACGATCCCGGCGTCCGTGATGTCGCTGTCCTCGCCGCGCACCAGCAGCGTGGGCGCTTCGATGCGTTCCAGCGCTGTCCACCTGCTGCTCGGATCGCCGTATGAGCTGTGAAGCGTGCTTATCGCCGTGTCGTACTTCCAGCTCCACCTGCCGTTCGCCGTCCTGCCCACCGAGTGGACAAGCGAGCTGCGCACCTGCTCGACGGAGCGCCACGGCGTGAGCGCGCGCACCTTCTCGACCAGTTGTTCGAGCGAGTCGAACTCGGCCGGTCCCGACGTGAAGCTGCGTATCGCCTCTCTGCCCTCTCGCCTCGACTCCGGCGCAGATTCGGCGACAACTAGGCTGCTGACCGCTCCAGGGTTGCGGGATGCCTACATGTAGGCAAGCGTCCCGCCCAGCGAGAGGCCGCAAAGCGCCGGACTGTGAAGGGAAATCGCAGATATGAACGCGTCGACATCTGCGTACAGTTCATCGAAGGTGTATGCGCCGGAAGGCGATCTATCGCTCTCGCCGTGACCGCGCAGATCGAGCGAGACGACGTGATAGAAGTCCCGCACGGCAAGCGCGGCGAAGTCCCACGAGTGGGCCTGCTGCGCGAATCCATGAATGAACAGGAGGTCAGGCAGGTGCCCGTTGCCCCAGTCGAGGTAGCGCAGGCAGATACCGTTGACGCTGGCGAGGCGGCTCTCGGGCGTCGCGGGCTCGGTGAAGTCGAGGCCCAGGTCATCGGCGGCGCGGAGCGTGTCTTCGAACCAGCCCTGCGGACCAGCTTCCGGCGCCGTGCGGCCTTCGCAGTCGCTATTTGACCGGGTGTGAGTTGTCACTGGAGCCTGGCTGAACTGGCGGCCGCGCAAAACGAGGAGAACGATATAGCGGAGAGACCGAAAAGAGCCGGATCTGCGCATGCTGCGGAGCAGCGGAGCCGCCCGGCTACCAGAACCGCCGCCCGCAAAGCGCTGCTCCCGGCGCTCACCATTGTTGCACTGGCCGCACTCGCATGCTCTTCTGCCGCCGGAACGGATGATCCGACATCGACACCCATCCGCGCTCAGCCCTCGGCAACTCCCGCCCCAACCGCAACGCCTGCGCCTCTCGTAATCCCGAGGCCAACGCCGCGGCCGCCGCAAACGGCCGACGACAGGCTGGCATTCGCGCTCATGACCCGCCTGTTCGACCTCCAGACGGGACCGAACCTCGACGTCGTCAGGCAGATGGCGGACCTCGGCCATCCCGGCCTCGTTGCACCGCTCGTCGAGATCACCGCCTTCTCCTTCGAGTCGTTCATATCGGAGCCGATCGGCGAGGCGCTGTTAACGCTCACAGGCGAAGACCTCGGCGGCGGCTTCGAGTCGCAGCCGCTATGGCTCGAGTGGCTCGCCGAGAACCCGCAGTTCGAGCCGGTCGCCGGGTACGACAGGTGGAAAGGCGAGTTCTACTCTGAGATCGCAGGCGGCCTCGACTCTTTCCTATACGAGAACGTCCCCGCGCGCATCCCGCTCTGGGGCGTGCAGTTCGGAGGCGTCGGCAAAGACGGCATCCCGTCGCTCGACAACCCGGTCTTCGTCGACCCGGAACAGGCGACATATCTCGACCCGGACGAGCGCGTCTTCGGCATCTTCGTCAACGGCGAAGCACGTGCCTACCCGGAACGCATCATGCGGGTCCACGAGCTTTCTAACGACGTGGTTGGAGGGCGTCCGGTCGCTCTCGTCTATTGAACGCTCTGTGGAACGGGCATCCTGTTCGATGCCGAGATCGATGGGCGAGTGTTCGAGTTCGGCACCTCCGGCTTCCTGAACCAGAGCAACAAGCTGATGTTCGACCGCGGGACGGACACGCTATGGCAGTCGCTGACCGGCGAGCCGGTGATAGGCGAGCTTGCGCACAGCGGGCTGCAGCTGGAGTTCCTGTCGGTCAACTTCACCACATGGGCAGACTGGCTTGGCCGCAACCCGGAAACGACCGTGCTGGCGCTCGAACAGGGGCAGCGAGTCACCTATCACCACCCCGAAAGCCCGAACGCCGTCTACTTCGACTACTTTTCAACGCCCGAGGTCTGGTTCCCTGCGTACCTGCGCAGCGATGAGCTCGAGGAAAAGAGCCGGGTGTACGGCGTAGAGTTCGGCAACGCGGCCACCGCGTATCCGCTCGACGCCCTGGAAAGCGAGCAGGTGGTGAACGACCGCGTCGGCGTGCTTGACGTTGTCGTCACCTTCGACCCGGAGAGCGCGCTCACCCGCAGCTACGAGCGCGGCGGAAAGACCTTTACCCGCGGCGCAGCGACCGGACAGCTTCTTGACGATTCGGGTGTATTGTGGATCGAAGGAGAAGGTGGTCTTGAGGCTGCGGACGGCTCCGGCGCTGTGCTGGAGCGGGTGATCGGCGTCGAATCGTTCTGGTTCGGCTGGTACGCCTTCCGGCCGCACTCGCAGATCTACCGCGCACAATGAGCTCGTCGTTCAAGATAGGCCGGATCAGTGGCATCGACATCACTGTCCACCCGACGTGGCTCATCGCCTTCTTCTTCATCGCCTGGACAATCGCCTCGCTCTTCGAGAGGTCGTTCGAAAGCTGGAGCACGGCGCAGTACTGGACAGGCGCCGTCATCGGCTCACTGGCGTTGTTTGGCTCGGTGCTGATCCATGAGCTGGCGCACTCGATCACCGCGCAGCGGCTCGGGCTGCCTGTCGAGGGCATCACGCTCTTCATATTCGGCGGAGTGAGCCAGATTCGCGGGCGTTACAAGCGCGCGAGGGACGAGTTCTTCGTCGCCTTCGCAGGACCGCTGTCTTCACTGATCCTCGGCGCAGCTGCGCTGCTGGCATGGGTCACGTTCAGGCCTGAGACCGGCGACCCGAGCCTGCTTCTCGGCATCATCTTCTATCTAGGGTTCATGAACGTCGCGCTCGGCATCTTCAACATGCTGCCCGGCTTTCCTCTCGACGGCGGCCGCGTGCTGCGTTCCGCCGTCTGGGGCTGGACTAGCAGCGAGAGCACCGGCACACGCGTGGCGGCGACGGTCGGCAACCTGGTGGCGTGGGGTTTGATTGGCTTCGGGATCTACCAGTTCGCCAGCGGAAACATTGTCGGCGGCATCTGGATGGCGTTCATCGGCCTCTTCCTGCAGGCGGCGTCACGAGGCGAACGGCAGGCTGAGCAGGTGCGCAGCGCCATCGGACAGGTGCCGTTGCGAGCCGCGATACAGCGCACGCCGCAGTTCGCCGACGCCACGGAACGGGTTGCCGACGTGATGGAGAACATCGTCATTCGCGGGTTCCAGCAGGTCGTGCCGGTGATCGAGAACGGCACGCCGATCGGCTTCTTCACGGCCGGCGACGCCCGCAGGTTCCCGGCGACCGAGTGGGTGAACCTGTCCGTCGGCACGGTGATCCGCAGGCAGGAGCCTTACACGGTGCAGTTCTCGGACGACGCGGTCGAGGTGCTGAGCGCGCTGCGAGCAAGGCGCATCCAGTACGCGATGGTGCTGGCGGACGATGCCATCATCGGCGTCGTTGGACAGGCGGAGCTGGAGTCGCTGATCCGGTTCAGGAACGCCGGCGGCGACGCGCCGGTTGGCCGCCCGCCGATTTAGTCTTTTTTGTCCGCTTTACAGGGACTGTTGCCGCGGCCTTCGCCGAGCCGGTAGCCGCTGACTTCGCGCTGCCGTTCCGAGACCGCGAACCTGCGCGGCTCGCACGCTGCTTGGCCGGAGTCGCGCCCGGCAGCGTCACAGTGACGGTCGTGCCGAAGCCGACCTCGCTCTCTATCGACGCCGTGCCGCCGTGCATCTCAACGATCTTGCGAACGATCGCCAGGCCAAGTCCCGAGCCTTCGACCTTGCTCGTCGCCGAGCTTGCCAGCCGGATGCCAGTGTCCCAGACACGCTCCATCTGATCGGCGGGAATGCCCGGACCGGTGTCGCTAACAGCGATGTTGAGCTGCTGGTCAGTGACACTGACATCGATCACAACATCGGCCCCGCGCGGCGAGTACTTAGATGCGTTCGACAGCAGGTTCGTGAGTACTTGCGTGATGCGGAGGTGATCGGCCTGCAGCACGTACGGCCGCTCCGGCAGGTTGAGCGACAACGTCTGGCCGGCCGACTTGAAGGTCTGCCCTTCCGTGTTGACGATCTCCCGCATCAGCCCGCTGACATCGACCTCCGACAGGCTCAACTCGTAGTCGAGGCCCGGCAGGTCCCGCAGCATCCGGTGCAGCTTCTCGGTCGTCTTCTGGATCACCGACAGCGCGTCGACCTGGCCCTGCGTGAACTCCTTCTCGGCGCCAACTGACAGAACCTCGGCGTGGAGCGTGATGCTCTGCAACTGGTTGCGCAGCTCGTGCGACGCCCGCTCGATCGTCTCCGACCGCTCCCGCAGCGTCGCCTGCAGCTCCCGCTTCTCGGCGTTGGCTCGTTTAGTGCGCAGCCGGTCCGAGACGTCAAACACGACGACCGTCACGCCCTTGATCGAGCCGTCGTTCTCCGTCATCGGCTGCGTCCACACCTCGATGGCGTGCGAGCCCAGCGATGTGAGCGCGGTCGCCGTCATGCCGCGCATCGCCTGCCTGATAGCGTCCTCGACCTGCTCTGTGCAGCCGGCCCAGTCGAAGATCGGCCTGGCATGCATGTCCTCGCGCTTGATGTCGAGTGTCTCGAGGCCGTGGCCTTCGAGCGACTGGCAGATGCCTTCGAGGTCGATGGCGATGAGGGCGATGGTGGTGCTGTCGAGCACCAGGCTGAGCCGCTTCTGCACGTCGATCAGGACGCTCTTCGATTCGCGCTCGCTGCGGTGCGCGAGCCAACCGGCAAATGCTGCCTTCAGGTGAACAGAGAGATCGTTCGCAAGCCGCGTCTGCTGGTCGCTGATCGTCTGCGGCGATGCGCTGAGCAGCAGCAGTGCCCCGGCCGGGCCGTCGCTGGTCCCGGTTGGGATGCCGAGCATCGACTCGTATCCGGCGAGCGGCGAGGTTGACGCTGCGGCGCCGGAGAGCCGCGGGAACGACACCACTTCCTCCGCGTCGGCGATGTCACGCACAGGCAGATCGGCGGGTGAGAGCGTCTGAGCTGTCGTCTCGCCGGGTAGTTCGTCCGAGTCGTAGCGGACCGTGGCGATCTCCTCGAAAGTGTCGAGCTCGACGAAGAGCGCTCGGT
>JANQEF010000234.1 GCA_028278465.1 Dehalococcoidia bacterium
ATTTTACACCTCATGAAGCGCAAGAGACCAGATGAGCTCCTCGGCCACTTTCTCGACTGCTCGCTCATCCTTTACGCCGAGCACGAGTTCAACGCCTCGACCTTCACCGCACGCATCGTGACGAGCACTCTGGCCGACATCTACTCCGCCATCGCGGCCGCGATCGGAGCGCTGCGCGGGCCACTGCACGGCGGGGCGAACGAAGCGGCGATGGAGCTGGTCTCGCAGTTCGATTCGCCCGCGGTCGCCGAGAAGGGCGTGATGCAGATGCTGGCGGCAAAGCGACTGATCATGGGCTTCGGACACCGCGTCTACAAGAACGGCGATCCCAGGTCGGCCATCGTCAAATCGTGGGCCAGACGGCTTGCCGACGAATCCGGGAACACCGAGATGTTCGATATCTCGGAACGGGTCGAGGAGGTGATGATGCGCGAGAAGGGCATGCACACCAACCTCGACTTCTTTGCGGCGACGGCGTATCACCTGTGCGGGATTCCGACGCCGATGTTCACGCCGGTCTTCGTGATCGCTCGGACTTCGGGCTGGGCGGCGCATGTGATCGAGCAGAAGAACGACAACCGGCTGATCAGGCCGCTTTCCGACTACACCGGGCCGGAGCCGCGCGGCTACGTTCCGCTGGAGGACCGTTAGGTTCCAGTGGCAGAGGAAGCGGTTTTACGCGCCTCGTTTAGTGTCCGATGAAGAGCACAGCGAGCGGTCAGACAGGGACTTCTATGCAGTTCGACGACGTCATCGAATCGATAGCCGACTACGCGGTCCGGCCGTTGAGTCCCGGCGACGAGGCTGTCGAAACCGCCAGGCTCACGCTCATCGACTCGCTCGGCTGCGCGCTGCTTGCCCTCAACTATCCGGCATGCACCAAACTGCTCGGTCCTTACGTCGAAGGAACGGAGGTTCCGGCGGGCTCCAGGGTTCCCGGGACCGATTTTGTGCTGGATCCGGTCAAGGCGGCGTTCGACATCGGCGCCTGCATCCGTTGGCTGGACTTCAACGACACCTGGCTCGCGGCCGAGTGGGGCCATCCGTCAGACAACTACGGAGCGATCCTGTCAGTCGCCGACCACCTGGGCCAGCAGCGCCGCCTGCGTGACGACGCGCCGATCACAGTCGGAGACGTGCTGGAAGCCGCTATCAAGGCCTACGAGATCCAGGGTGTGCTGGCGCTCGACAACAGCTTCAACCGGGTCGGTATCGACCACGTGTTGCTTGTGAAGATCGCCTCGATGGCCGTCGTCGCCTCGATGATGGGAGCGACGAGGGAGCAGGTTGCCAACGCCGTCTCGAACGCGTGGCTCGAGGCGACGCTCAGGACCTACCGGCATGCGCCAAACACAGGCTCGAGGAAGTCGTGGGCGGCCGGGGACGCCTGCAGCAGGGCGGTTCAGCTGGCGCACATGGCGATGCGAGGTGAAATGGGG
This sequence comes from Dehalococcoidia bacterium, assembly GCA_028278465.1. Lineage (GTDB taxonomy): Bacteria > Chloroflexota > Dehalococcoidia > Lucifugimonadales > Lucifugimonadaceae > JAJCYX01. The sequence goes on from JANQEF010000234.1 coordinate 1,440, forward strand.
TACGCGAGCGCGCTGACAGCATCGAACTGGGGATTCCAGGACACGTGGTTCGGTGGCAACGAAGTCACGATCGCGCAACCGCTGGGCTCGTACGTGATGGAGAACATCCTGTTCAAGATCTCGTTCCCGGCCGAGTTCCACGCCCAGACAGCGGTCGAGGCGGCGATCGCCCTGCACCTCGAAGTTGCGAACCGCCTTGACGAGATCAACTCGGTCACGATCACAACCCAGGAGCCGGCGGTTCGGATCATCGATAAGACGGGACCGCTGACGAACCCCGCTGACCGCGACCACTGCATCCAGTACATGACGGCGATCGGGTTGCTGAAGGGCGGACTGACAGCAGCGGACTACGAGGACGATGCAGCGAGCGACCCACGGATAGACGAACTGCGGTCAAAGATGGTCGTTACGGAAGATCGCCGGTATACGGAGGAATACCTGGACCCGGCGAAGCGCTCGATCGGCAACGCTGTGCAGGTGCACTTCGCGGACGGCACATCTACGGAAAAGGTCGAGGTCGAATACCCGATCGGACACAGGCGAAGACGAGACGAAGGCGTGCCTCTCTTGCTGCAGAAGTTCGAGGACAACCTGCGCAGCCGACTTCCAGAGCGCCAGGTCGAGAGAGTGCTGGCTGCTGTGGAGCACACGGCATCTTTGCACGAGATGCCAATCGATCGATTCATCGAACTGTTCCTGCCGGAGCCGGCGTAGGACCGTTCACGTCCGCGAAAAAGGCACGTGGCCCACACTTCTTCGCAGACCTTCATCGAATCACGGCCGCCACTGATAGGCGCGCCCGGCCTGTGCTGCCGTTCATCTAACTGCGGATATGAGAGATTCGCACTATCGGAGCCTGACTTCTGCACGAAGCTCGATGCTGCTGGCTATCGTGGCCATCGCGCTGATAACAACCGCCTGCAGCTCGGCTTCAGACGCCGCGCCTGTCGTCCCTGACGAATCGCCTGCCCTCACTTCAGATCTCGCCCGCGCTGGAACTCCCGTTCCGACCCTCAGTCCTACTCCTTCGCCGTCGCCAGAGCCTCCGCTTCCGGTTCCACCTGCCCTGGACACCGAAGTCTTCGAAACGCTCAACCCGCGTCCAGAACTCCGCGCCCTCGACCGGTCCACAGACCCCGGTTTCGACGAGCGTGAGGTGCTGCCGAGAGACTGGATCAACCCCATCTACACCCCGAAATTCGCCACGCCCGAAGAGGTCGAAGACGTGCTGATCGAGGATGAGCTCGTCATGGGACTCGATGTGGACGGAGACGTCCGCGCCTATCCCATCGGGATCATGCGCGTCCGCGAGATAGTGAACGACGAGGTGGGAGGAATCCCACTCCTCGTCACCTGGTGACCGATCTGCTTCACCGGTCTCGTGCATGACCGGAGGGTCGACGGGGTGCCGCACACGTTCGGCAACGAGGGCGCGCTTTTCATGAACGCCATGACGTGGTGGGACCACGAGACGCTGAGCGTCTGGTCGCAGCCGTGGGGCGCGGCGATCGAAGGCGATTTGCTGGGCACTCAGCTAACGCTTGTACCGTTCGAGCTCGTCCCGTGGAACGTCTGGCGAGAGCGTCACCCGGACACGCTGGTGCTGGTGGATGAGCGGGCCGATCTCACATATGTCGGCCGGATTCCGCACGACAAGTTCGTCGTTGGGGTCTCCATCGGCGAGGAAGCAAAAGGTTTCTACTTCAGGTCGGTCGCGAACGAGGGCGTAGTCAACGAAACGGTTGGCGATTTTCCTATCGCCGTCTTCATCGACGGCGAGACGAGAGAGATCGACGTGTTCCTGCGTGATGCGAGGGGCGAGAAGGCGGACGAGGCCGGATTCGACGACGTGCTGAACTTCAAGGTTGGTTCAGACGGCGTCGTGACAGACACCGAAACCGGCAGCACGTGGGACATTCGCTTAGGCGTTGCTACTGATGGCCCGCTGCGCGGCGCGCTTCTGCAGAGAGCGCCGTTCATCAGCTCGTTCGACTGGGCGTGGCGAGACTTCTTTCCGCAGACCGAGTTCTGGGGCTCGAAGGAGGACGCGATCGTGCCCGGCAGCGTTAGATCGAAGCTCGATTAGGTCGCCGTAGAACTCAGCCGCCGACCTGCGCGGCGATCATGTCGCCGACCTTCGAGGTCTGGAGCGCGCTCTGGCCCGACGAGGCGATGTCAGCAGTTCGGTAGCCCTCGGCGAGGAAGCCGTCGATTGCGCCCTCAAGCTCGTCGGCCTCTTTGTGCAGGCCGAACGACCATCGCAGCATCATCGCGGCACTGAGCATGGAGGCCAGCGGGTTCGCCATGCCCCGTCCGGCGATGTCGGGAGCGGAACCGTGGATCGGCTCGTACAACGCAGGCTTTCCACCTCTGCGCCTGCGACCGTTCAT
>JANQEF010000316.1 GCA_028278465.1 Dehalococcoidia bacterium
TACAGGGCCTTGTGCAGGAACTTCCACGGGTTGTCGGTCGCCAGGTCCCCGATGTAGAGCGGCTCTGCCTCGGTGCCGAGATTGATGTCTCTGCCGTCATCACCGTGACAGCTCGCACACGTCCGGGCGTATCGCGTCTGACCGTCGCCGATCACCGGAATCCTGCGCGGCAGCCCTGTCTCGTAGTCGATAAGGTCCGAGTAGTTCACAAGGCCTTCGCTCAGGAAAGCTGCAAGCGCGTCGAGGTTCGTGCGCGAGATGTCGAACCTGAAGTCATGGTCCGCGTTGAACGCACCTTTCAGCGCTGCGATGAGATCCTCGTGCGGCAGCGACCGACCGGCCCGTATCACACCGGTGAATCCGGTGAAGTGCGAGCCAGAGCCGTATGCGCCGGCCGCTCCCTTGTAGTCCCAGCCGTGGCACTCGGTGCACCGGTACGTGCCGGGGCCGGCAAGCGTGTTGGTCGACTGGGTTGACCAGAGCGGGTGGTCGCCCGGCAGCGCCTCGATTCCGGACGTGGTCATCCAATCGTCATAGAGCCGGCCGCCGAGGGCTATCACTGCAGGATCCGTTGAACTTGCGGCCAACTCGGCAAACGCCTGGTCGACCACATTCCGGACTTCGTCGCTCGTCACACCCGGGCCTTCAGGACCCTGTGGACCGGCGTCGCCCCGCGCGCCGTCCGAGCCGGCGGCGCCTGGAGGGCCGGCCTGGCCAACCGCTCCCGGAGGACCCGGAGGACCGAGCGGGCCCTGCTCACCGTCTTCTCCGTCCGGTCCCTGGCAGGCGATGGCAGCCATCAACGAAACGCCAATGGCGATCAACAGCAGCCTGCGCCAACCTTTCACGAGACCGTGCCGCCGGTTTCTGTCCATCGTCGATTCACTCCATGTTGAGCAAGAAGAAGATGAGTTCATCCAGTTCCTCTTCGGAAAGGTCCATCAAGGTGTAAGGGTCCATCGCCTCGCTGTAACGGGAATTGGCCGGACGTTGCGGGTTTCGCACGAACTCTCGGATCTCCTCGGCGGTCATATCCTCGATAGCCGGGCCGCTGCTCGTTCCTTCGGCGGCCACCCCGTGACAGATGTCGCAGCCAACGTCCAGGAACAGGCGTTGTGCAGCGGCCAGTCGCGCGGTATCGACCGCAGGACGCGTTGGAGTCGCAGTCGCCGGGACACTGGTAGGCGTCGGCGACGCGCCCGGAACCGCGGTAGCCGCCGGAGTTGAGGCCGGCGCGGCGGTCGGTGTCGGAACCGGGAACGGCGTGGCCGTGGCCCTGGCAACCGGCATCGGTGTAGGCGAAGCCTCCGGGCGAGAGGACAGGTAGCTGACTATCAGGTCGAGGTCATCACCCACGAGGTGCGCCTCGTCATAGCCGGGCATCGTCTTTGGGCCGAGGCGAACGAGGTTGTCCAGACGGCGCGCCGACGCTCCGTTTATGGACGGCCCGACCGTTGTCCCGGCGCCGTCGGTCCCGTGACAGGAGGCGCATCCGTAGCCGACATAGGTCGCGTAGCCGGGGAACTCCGACTCTCTCGCGGCGTCTGAAGGCACCCAGCCGTCCGGACTGTCGGAGACGTCACCAACGTGAGTGATCTCCGTGCGTGTGTATCCGTCAAGCTCCTCGGCCGCGTTCAGGTGGGTCTCCGGTCCATAGTCGTCAGTGGCCCACGGCCGGATCGTCACCTGCAGCACCAGCACGGTGACTGTCACGAACAGCACAACTACGCCAATCGCAGGACCGATCACGCCCGCGTTGCGGTTTCGGTTCAGGAAGTCAAACACCGGAACCGCTCCGCTCGCTCCTCACCCGGTAGTTGGCCCAACCGATGAGGCCCAGAGAAACGATGAAAACTACCCAGACCGTAGCGATCACGGCCGTCGTCATCCAGACATTCGCGCCGGGTATTCGGTACGGCCGGAACTCCCGGTAGAGCTGGCCTCCGCTGGCTACATCGAGCTGCCCGACCGCAGCGGCAGGGGTAAATACATCGTCTCCTGCGAAGGTGGCCGTGATGTTGTTCGCTCCCTCGATCCGGGGTTCATACTCGATTAGCGCGAGTCCTTCTTCGTTGGTGACGGCGGTGCCGAGCTCCAGGTTGTCGGCCACATTCAGGAACTCGACATCCAGAGTGAAACTCACCTCGGCGTCATAGATCGGGTTGCCGACCGGGTCCTGCAGGTACGCAGCAACGGCGATCTTCTCGCCGGCCGTTGCCTCTTCCTGGAAGCCGATGGTGATGTGCGGTTCAGGCTGTTGAGCCGATGCCGTGGAAGGCCCGATCAGCCACAGCGCAGCGGTGACCGCCAACAGACCGGCGATGAGGAACAGTCGCCACACGACAGCCTTTTGGCCTGGGACACAGAAGGTCATGCCGGTGCCCCTTCCGTCCTGGCTCCTCGCTGGTCCTCGCCCGCGCGCTCGCCAAGCACGTCGATCTCACCGGTCTCGACCATCTCCTGGACCGAGATCGCCGGGGCGAGTTTGAGCATGATCATAAGCACGAGTCCGAAGAATGCGCAGAGGCCAACGACGATGAGCAGTTCCAGGAACGTCGGCAGGTAGTTCGGAGGCTCGTACGGGTTCAGCGGCAGCCGAAGTCCGCCGACAACGATGAAGTAGCGCTCGAGGAGCATGCCGACGTTTGCCAGGAAGCCCGCTATCACCACCCATTTGATGCCGCGCGTCCACGGGTTAAGCATGAGGCCCAGCGGGATCATCAGTCCAAGCCAGATGTAGCTCCAGAAGATCGGGGACATCGCCCCGTCGGCGAGCTGGTACAGGTTGAGCGGGGCTTCGCCCTTGAGCTTGAATCCCGAGGTGACCAGGTCGCTCACCTGGAAGAAGATCATCACTCCACCCGCGCCGGCCAGTAGCTTCCCGAGGTTCAGGAAGTGACGCTCGGTCACGTAGGTCTCCAGCCCGTTGAGCCAGCGCAGCAAAACCATGAAGATTGCGAGCACGCCGATCCCCGAGTAGACCGCGCCGACAACGAAGTAGATGCCGAACATCGGGCTGTCCCACGGCTCACGGAGCGTCATGCCGAATATCCACGACGTGACGGTGTGCATCATCACGGCGACCGGGACGATCACAACCGTCATCACGCGCAGGGAGATGTCGAGCGCGCGCACCTGCGTCGGGTGACCGGTCCAGCTGGCAGAGAACATGATCACGAAGAGCCGGCGCAGCGGATCGAGCTGAGCTCCGATCCTGTCTCTGACCAGAGCCAGGTCAGGAAGCACCGCCAGGTAGAGGTAGATCATGCTGCCCGCCAGGTAAGTGGTCAGGCCATAGACGTCCCAGACAAGCGGCGACTCCCACCGGCCGAAGAGGATGATGTTGAACGACCGCTCCGGGTGGCCCATGTCAGCGAAGATGAACAGCGCGGCGGTGAGCAGCGCCGCAACCGTGATGTACTCGGCGCCGCGGCTAATAGGAGACCGCCAGCCCATGTCGGCAAGCCTGAGACCTGCCGAGACGAACGTCCCGCCCATGCTCGCCCCGATGAAGAAGACGAACATCGTGATGTACAGACCCCAGGTGATGCGGTCCCGCATCCCGGTGACGACCAGTCCATCGCGAATCTGGATGATCCAGGCGACTGCGCCAACGATCACCAGCAACAGCAACACGCCGACCGCGATGATGTAGCGCCGGCTGAACTGCTGCATCGACTCGATGGTCTTGTCGCGGAGGGTGTCTGCCCGGGTGGTCATTCGTGCGACCTCTCCCAGTGCTTCGCGTCCTTCTTGACGTCGGTGATCCACCTGACAGGCTGCAGGCCGGTGGTCTTCGGATCACGACCGGCAAGTTCTCCGTGTCCGGGGATGTAGTAGACGCGTGGGCGAGTACCCAGCTCCTCCTTGTAGCGGTAGGCGGAGTGCTCAGACAGGAACTCGCTGACCCTCACCACCTCTTCTCCGTTGGTCGCCACATCCTCTTCCAGGTCGCCGTAGTAGATGGCGTTCTGCGGACAGGCAGCAGCGCAGAACGGCAGACGCCCTGCGCGGGCCATCTCCGGGCAGAAGTCGCACTTGTAGACGACGCCCTTCTGCATCGGGAGCTGGTGTTCGTGGCTGTGGTCGATGAAGATTGACGCCGGGCTCGTCGGCGGCTCACCCCAGGTGAATGAGCGGCGCTCGTACGGGCACGCAGCCATGCACAAGCGGCAGCCGATGCAGCGCTTCTGATCGATAAGCGTGACGCCCTCCGGCGTAGTCCATGTAGCGCCGACAGGACATACGTTCACGCAGGGCGCGTTCTG
>JANQEF010000299.1 GCA_028278465.1 Dehalococcoidia bacterium
TGGCAACGGCTTCTGACGGCCTGATCGTCGGGTTCGAGACGACTATTGAGCAGACGGCGCAGAGCCAGGCGGCGATGAAGGGCGTGGTGATCCGTAACTACGACATCATCTACAACCTGGTGGATGATGTGCGGGCTGCGGTGCAGGGCCTGATCGAGCCGGAGGAGCGCAAGGTCGTCATCGGTCACGCCAACGTACTCGAAGTGTTCCCGCGTGGCCGCCGCGAGAAGATCGCCGGTGTGCGTGTGACGGACGGCGTGATGAGGCGGTCGGGCAGGATAAGGGTGCTGCGGCAGGGCGAGGAGATCTTCGACGGCGCGGTGGCTTCGATGCGACACCTGCAAGACAATGTGCGTGAGATTGCGAACAACTTCGAGGGCGGGATCATCCTCGACGGCTTCCACGACTACGAGGAAGGCGATGTGCTAGAGGGCTACGAGATAACAACCTCGTAGCGGACCCGCTTTCTGGCACCCTTCAGCCGGCTCAGGATGGTTTCTTCCCTCTCCCTTGATGGGAGAGGGATTGAGGGAGAGGGTGAAACCGGTCGCTCCGTGAGAAGCCGTCGGCCTCCGGCCGACATCCCCTCTCTCTGACTCTCTCCCACAAGGGGAGAGAGGAAGCAACGACCCTCCCTCTAACTCCCTCCCAAGCTGGGAGGGAGGATCTCGAAAGCCAAACCCTTGACGCACAGAGTCGCCCGCGCAGGCGTCACAATACAGAGAGAGCTGGGTGAGCTGATCTCGACCCACCTCAAGGACCCGCGCCTGCCAGGCCTCGTCTCCGTCACACACGTCGACCTCGCGCCTGACCTCTCGACCGCTCGCGTCTTCATCTCAACACCCGGCAGCGCCGAAGAGCGTGCGAACGCAGTCGAAGCTTTGCGGTCCGCCGCCGGACGCCTTGGCCGTGACCTGCAGTCCCGCATCAGAATCAGGCGCATGCCAAAACTCCTCTTCGCCGCAGACGACACGCTCGAACAGGGCGAAAATATGAGCGAGATGATCGACAGGGCGCTGGAGGATGACCGTAAACTCCGCACCCGGCGCGATACCGAATAACCTGATAGACCAACCGGAGCCAGCCTTGGTGCTGCTGAAAAGACCGTCGCCGAACGCGTTCCGCGGCGGGTACCTGAACGTCAACAAGCCGCCCGACTGGACGTCGACAGACGTCGTGCGCAAGCTCAAGGGCATGACGAAGACGAAGAAGATCGGCCACGGCGGAACGCTCGACCCGATCGCCACCGGCGTCCTGCCGATCTGCCTGGGCAACGGCACGCGCTTCGCCGAGATGATCCTGCTCGGCACCAAGGAGTACCGGCTCACGGTGAAGCTCGGCGTCGCCACCAACACCTACGACACAGAGGGCGAGGTCACATCGGAGGCCGACTTTTCCGGGGTCACGCAGCAGGCCGCTGAGGAGGCGCTTGATGGTTTTCGCGGCGAGATACAGCAGAAGCCGCCGATGTTCAGCGCCATCAAGCACAACGGCAAGCGGCTTTACGAGCTGGCGCGCCAGGGGATCGAAGTTGAGCGCAAGACGCGGCAGGTGAAGGTCGAGCGGCTGGAGCTGACTCGCTGGGAGCCGCCGGAGGTGGAGCTGGAGGTGGAGTGCTCGCACGGCTTCTACGCCCGCTCGCTGGCGCACGATTTCGGCGAGACGCTGGGTTGCGGGGCTCACCTTACGGGATTGGTCCGAACGAGGTCGGGCCGATTCGAGATCGAGCGGTCGCACACGCTGGAGGAGATACAGCAGCGGGTGGACAGCGGGGACTGGCATGAGCTGGTGGAGCCGGTCGATTTCACGCTGCAGCACCTGCCGTCTGTGAAGCTTGACCCGGTGACGGCCGAGGCGGTGCAGCACGGCCAGTCGCTTTCAGTGGCGCAGTTCGGGCCGCCGGCCGGCGCGCAGCCGGGCCAGCAGTTGCGGGCCTACGACGCCGATTCGCAGCTGATAGCGATCCTGGTCTACGAGCCAGAGAAACTGGGCTGGCGCCCGGAGAAGGTGCTGGCGGCTCTGTAGGCGGGTGCGGAAATCCCCCCTCTCAGCCTGGGAGGGGGTAAAGGGGGAGGGTCGGCTGTGTTCCCTGAGCGAAGTCGAAGGGTCTCTCCCATCACGGGCTCAACTGTCAGGATCACTCGCCGCCGTAGAGATCCTTCGACTCCGCTACGCTCCGCTCAGGAAACACGTACGTCCCGGCTCGGCCGGGACCGGGCGCGGCAAGCAGCGCCCCAAGCAGATGCCGTGAGCCCAACACCCCCGACCCGTTCACCAGTTCGTAACCTCACGCCCAACCGCTGCAATCACACGACGGCAACATGTACAGTTGGGGCGGCAACCGGCCACCATGCCCTCCAACAACCCTCCTGACCCGCATCCACGTTGCACGAAAGCCCGCTTGAGATAGTCGCCGAGCTCATCCTGCTGCTGGCGCTGATCCTCATCGCTGCCAAGATCGGCGGCGAGATCTTCGAACGCTACCTGCGCGTCCCCGCCGTCCTCGGCGAACTCATCTCCGGCATCGTCATCAGCCCCTTCGCCCTTGGCGGCATCCGCTTCTTCGACCGCTTCGGTCCGATCTTCGAGATCCCGACCGAGCTCGAGGTCCACGACGGCGTTGTCGAGATGGTCGAATCGACCCTGCCCGTAGAGCCGCAGATCTTCTTCGTGGCGCAGATCGCCGCCGTCATCCTGCTCTTCGAAGCCGGCCTCGAAACCAACCGCGCCCAGTTCATCCGCTGGATCCGGCCCGCCTCCGGCGTGGCTGTCGGCGGCGTGCTCGTGCCATTCTTCCTTGGCTTCTTCGGCACCATCCTCTTCGGCTTCGCATCGCTCGACTCGATCAACGACGCCATCCCCGCCCTCTTCGTCGGTGCCATCATGACCGCCACATCGGTCGGCATCACGGCGCGCGTGCTGGCAGACATCCGGCACCTCGACTCGCCGGAAGGCGTGACCGTGCTGGCCGCAGCGGTCATCGACGACGTCTTAGGCATCATCATC
>JANQEF010000021.1 GCA_028278465.1 Dehalococcoidia bacterium
TGCTGCGATCAGCCATCTGGCTACTCCTGTTCCCTCAGGATCGCGGGCACATCCGCCCTGCCGATCTTGATCTTGTCGACAGATACCTGGCTCTCCTTCTGCTCGAACAGAGGCACGAGCGGGAAGAACCTTGAGAAGAGAAGCATGAGGAATGTCACCCACGCCACGGACCAGATGAGAATCGACCACTCAACCATGCTGGGGCGGTACGAGTCCCACGTGTAGACGAACGGCGTCCGGCGGGAGAGTCCGGGCACGATAATCATGAAGCGCTCGAGCCACATGCCGATGTTCACAAACAACGACGTCCAGAACATCAGCGCGATGTTGCTCCTGACGCTCTTGAACAGCCACATCCCGACGGGGATCACGTAGCCGGTCATCAAGAACACGATGAACATCATGTTCCATGGCCAGGCGAAGATCTGCAGCTCACGCAGTGCGATCTCAGGCGCATCCAGTGAGTAGATGGCGAAGATCAGCTCAAGGAACGTGAACCCGAGCCACGCGGTGGCAACGACGATAAGCAGCCGCGCCAGGGCGTCGAAGTGCTCGGGGCGAATGAAGTCGTCCCACTTCCAGAGCCATCGCATCAGCGCCATCATCGTGACAACAGCGGACACGCCTGAGTGGACCGCTCCGATAACGAAGTACGGAGCGAAGATGGTCGAGTGCCAGCCTTCGACGGCCGGCGTGACCGCGAAGTCCCACGAAACGATCGAGTGCACCGAGACGAAGATCGGGAGCATCAACGCCGATAGCAGGTTGCCTCCGACGGTCTGCAGTTTACACTGTCTCGGGTTGCCGCGCCACCCGAGAGCGAGCACCGTGTACATCGCCTTCTGCCAGCCCTTGGTGCGGTCGCGCAGGTTGCCAAGGTCAGGCAGCAATGCCACGTACAGGAAGAGCGTGCTTCCTGTCAGGTAGGTGCTGATCGCAACCGGGTCCATGATGAGCGGCGACCGGATGTTCGGGAAGATGCCGCGGGCGAAGTCGTACGGAAGGATCCAGTAGGCGATACGCCACGGCCGTCCGGCGTGAATCAGCGGGAATATCAGCGCTGTCAGCAGCGAGAAGACGGTCAGTAGCTCGGCAGCTCGTGTGACAGGACGCCGCCACTCAGCCTGTGTGAGGCGAAGGATCGCCGAGATCATGATCCCGGCGTGGCTGATACCGACCCAGAAGACGAATGTCGTGATGAAGAGACCCCAGTAGACGGGCCGTGAAAGCCCGGTCACGCCAAGGCCGCGGTTGACCATGAAACTGATGATGACCAGTCCGATGATCACAACGATTCCAAGCCCGACGACGGTCGGCAACCACCACTTGGGCGTGTCGAGCTGACCGTTCAGCAGGACCCGGTTCGTCTCCACCTGGTCTATGACGCGTCTTTGCTGCATCGCTCTTCTTGCTAAGCCGTTCCCATTCGGCGGGTCAGGCTATCTGTTTGCTAATCCTTCCGGTCTTTCCTCTGATCTCGTTACCTAGTCAGGCTTCGCCACCAGCACGCCGTGTCCCCTGATGTAGCGCACCGGCTTCGAAAGCAACTGGTACTCCTGCGTCTGCCAGATCGAAACGATCGGCACCAGGCGGAACACCAGCATCACCACCAGCGCGGCGGCGCCGAGCGATCCGACGATCACCATGTAGTCGAAAACATCTGGCCAGATCGTTTCAGGAATGTGCTTCAGGTACTTGTCGTGAATCTCCTCGGGCGGGACCGACCATGCGGACACGTAGATCCTCATACGGTCGAGCAGGAGCCCCAGCAGAACGATCACGGCTCCAATCGTAGGACCGTTGACACTGGTCCTGATCCGGTTCCACACCAGCCACCACCACGGAATCAGGAATGACATGAACATGCCGGGGATGAAGGCCCAGATCATCGGGCCGCGAATGAAGAGATCAACCCAGGCGATGTCTCCCAGCGTCCGGCCGTACCAGAACACGATGAACGCTGAGAAGAAGAAGTAGATCCACAGCAACGAGCTGGCGAACAGCAGACGGCCGAGCGACCAGAACTGGTCGAGGCGCAGGTAGTCCTGCAGGCCCAGGTATCGCCTGCCTGCCCACGCAGTGATGATCGTCAGCGCAACACCACCCTGGATCGAGCTCATGGAGTGGTACATCGGGAAGATAGCGTCACGCCATCCGGGCACGACGCCCATCGCCAGGTCGCTGGTGAAAAGGAAGTGCACGTAGATGAGTATCAGGAAGTAGAAGGTGCCGAACATCCCGATACGCATGCGGAGCGTCCGCCACTGGACAGTCGTCCCGACCCAGCCCCGCGCCAGCATCTTGCCGTAGCGCTGGCGCCAGCCTGTCGAGTGATCGCGCATCGCAGCGAAGTCGGGCAGGGCGGACGTGTAGAAGAGTCCGATGCCCGCCATGAGCAGCGTGCCCATCGCCATGAAGATGAAGATGTGAGGCGTCCAGTCAGGCGACTCGAACCAGATCGACCTGCGGCGAGCGCCTTCGGTGACCAGCGGTGGCAGAATCGCCACGAGCGGGATCATCACCAGCATCGTCACGACGCCGACCAGCGAGAAAGCGGCGGAGAGCCTCGTAAGCGGACGCACCCAGTTCGCCTTTGCGAGCACTGGCGCTACCGCAACAAGAGGCGCGCCGCCACCGACCGTCAGCAGGAACGCAGCGACTGCCGCGATGTATCCCCATTTAGTCTGGTCGTCTGAGTGCTGCAGGAACTTGAGGCCGAGGCCGAGGAGACCGACCACGGTGAGCACAGACAGGACGATCACCCATCGCCGGAAGCCGTTTGCTCCGGCTTCGGTGGTGGCGACGAGCGTGTTCTTGACATCGGCAGGCGCGAGCACAACATGCCCGGCGATCTCCTCGCCGTGGCTCGCGTGCTCCTGACCGGCCGCCGGTCCTGTCACTGTGCTATCAGTGGCCATCGCCAGCTTCGCCCTCTGCGCCTGCGTGCGCAACTTCGCGGTCTTCGTCGATCTTCGCCAGGTAGAACACGTTCGGGCTGGTGCCCAGAGCAGGCAGCAGCGTGTAGTACCTGTCGCTCTTCTTCATCTCCGAAACCTTGCTGTCCGGGTCGTTCATGTCGCCGAAGACGAGCGCGTCCGTCGGGCACGCTTCCTGGCATGCCGTCTGGATCTCACCGTCGTTCAGCGCTCTGCCTTCGCTGTCAGCCTTCCTCACGCCGCGGCGGATCCGGTGCACGCAGAAGCTGCACTTCTCCATGATTCCGCGGCTGCGGATCGTCACATCGGGGTTGAGGTGGTTGCGCAGCGACTCCGGCCAGACAGGCTCCCAGTAATTGAAGAACCGGACGATGTAAGGGCAGCCGTTCGCGCAGTACCGAGTGCCAACGCACCGGTTGTAGACCTGGATATTCATGCCCTCGGCATTGTGGTAGGTGGCGAACACCGGGCAAACAGGCTCGCAGGGTGCGTTTTCGCAATGCTGGCAGAGGACCGGGATGAACCGCGCCTTGACGTTCGGGAACTCGCCCTCCCAGTAACGCTCGACGCGTATCCATGAGATCGCGCGGTTGCGCTCGAAGCGGTCCTGCGTGTTGAGAGGAATGTTGTTCTCAACCTGGCAGGCGAGCACGCAGGCCTGGCAGCCCGTGCACTTGTCCACGTCGACAGCCATCGACCACTTGTGATTTCCGAACCCTGCTTGAGTCACCATAGAAGTAGTCAGACCTTACTCGTGAGCACCATCGGACCCGCTGATCCGGTCCCCGATGCTGTCCCGGCCGATCTCCGCCCGCGTCTCGTCACTCTCAAATAGCTTCTGGTATTCGTGGTGGTTCGCCTCTTCAGCCTCGTGAGCCGTCTCGCCAGGAGCGACCACCAGCACCGGCACGCCCGGCTCGATCGGGAACGCCTCGACCGTGCCCTCGAACTTCGGCAGCTTCAGCCTCCTGCCGGTCTTCTGCACCTTGACGCCGGTTGCTGCCCACGCCAGCGCACCTGTCTCCTCATCCTTCTGGTCGGCGATTATCGAGAGCACGTTCTCGCCGCGGCCCTCGGCCCAGCGGCCGCCTTCCTGCTTGCCGTAGCCGATCGGCACACCGACGGTGCCCGGCGGCACTCCGGGGTGAGGATACGCGATCGCTTCGATCTCACCCACTACAGACTTGATGAAGATGATGTCGCCTTCGCCGACCTCGATCGACTTGGCGTCGTCCTTGTTAAGTTCGGCCCACACCGCCCAGGTAGCGCTGGACATCGGGTCAGGCACCTGCTGCGCCCAGGGAGCGGCCGCGTAACGGCCAACATCCAGGCTGTGGGACACGAACGGCACCAGCGTCAGGTCGATACCTGCGCCGAGGGCCGACGTGCTCGAGAACTCGGCCTCGGTCTTGCCGCGAATAAAGTTCGGGAAGCTGAAAGATGTGCTCGGCCCGGTCGCCTGCGTGTCCCACCAGCCGCCGCGCTGCAGCGTGCCGCTGCGGAATAGCTGGACATTAGGAGCGGTGACCGAACCAGAAGACCGGCTCTCGTTGAACAGGTCGCTGGCGGTGTTCTCGACCAGCGTCCGCATCGTCACGGCGCCGAGTTCGCCGCCCGCAGCCCGCAACAGTTCGTCGCCGAAGCTCCTAGCATCGGCCAGCAAGCCAGTCTCGTCTGCAGAGATAGTTGGACCGACGACCGGCTGCTGGAAGCCGACAGTCTGGTAACCGGGCGCAGGCTCCGGGATGTCTGTGCCCCAGTCTTCGAGATAGCTCTTCTCCGGCAGTGCAAGCGTCGCCTCTGCCATCGTGTCGTCCATGACGGTGCCGAACACGATGACGTTGGGAACCGCCTGGAGCGCCTCTCTCGCAGCGACCGTGTCAGGCATGCCGTGGACGAGGTCAGCGCCACGGATCACCACGGTGTCCACGTTTCCGGCGCGCCACTGCGCAAGCTCTTCTTCCCACTGTTCGAAGCTTGCTCCAGTTGCCGATCCGCTGAGGCCGGCGACCGGTGAGTCCGGGTTGAGTTTCACGCCACCGGTGTTGCCAACGCCGCTCACGAGAGTATTCAGAGAGTAGATAGCAGAGAGGGCGAAGGAGCCGTGGACATGTGCGCCAGCGCTTCCGCCGCCGAACGCCACGCTCGGGCGGCTCGATCCGAACCTGCGCGCTGCTTTCATGATCATCTCGACCGGCACGCCTGACCTGGCAGCCACGTCGCCCGGACGGTAGGCGTTCAGGATCCCGTTCGGCAGGCTGGATGTGAAGGCGTTGATCTCGTTTGCAGAGGCGAGGCCCTCCTCGATCAGCACATAGGCGACCGCGAGCGCCACGTCCCCTTCGGTGCCGGGGCGAGTCGGGAGCCAGAGGTCCGCCGATGCGGCCGTCGCGGACATCCTCGATTCGGCGTGGATCACATAGCCGCGCTCGCTGGCGCTCCGCAGCTTCCCGTACTGCACTCCGTACCGCACTGGAGAAACCCAGCCGCTGAGCCAGTCGGCGCCGAACGAGAGCACTGTGTGTGCGTTGGCGATGTCGAAATCGGGCAAAACATCGGCATCGAAGATCGTCTTGACAGCGCCGTGCAGCACGCCCTGCTCGACCGGGTCGAACGCCAGGTAGCGGCCACCTTTATCCTGCGCGAACCGCTGTGCGACCCATCCGAGGTGGCCGCGAAGAGGGTTGGTGACGACGGTGAGCCGAGACGTGTTCAGGGCGTTGTCCATCAACGTCTGAGCCCTGTCCCATGTCGTCTCAGTTAGCTGACCCGCGTGCGTGCGCCTGAAGAGCGGAGCAGAGATGCGGTCAGGGTGGTAGAGCATCTGCAACGCTGCGTCTTCGTTGACCCGGTGCTTACCCATATTCACCGGGTGGTCGACGTTGCCTGCAACCTTCTTCGCCCGGCCCTGCATAACCCTGACGATGAGGCCGTCGCCGCCTCGTCCGTCGGGGTTGACGGTGGCGTACCAGGCGTCTTCACCGCGCACCAGGTCTTCGGGCAGATCGACGGGGCTCTGGACAATCAACTCGCTCTCGGGAACTCCGCACGCGGCGAAGATCACCGCGCCCGCGGTGGCCTTACCACTCAGTGCCAGGAACTCTCTGCGAGTGAGCTTCATCTAGCTGTCAGTTTCCCTTCGTTCGATCTTTCGACTAGTGGTGGCAGGCGGCACAGTCGGTCGGCGCACCGTTGTCCCGGTGGCAGTCGACACACTGTCCCATCTTCAGAGGCTCGACCTGCTCAACCTGCTCCATCGACGCCACGTCTCCGTGGCAGGTCGAGCAGGTAAGGGCCGGCTTAACGGCCTCGGCTTCATTCACGCCTTCCGCTGCGTTTCCGATAGCGGACGGGTTTGCGGTTAGATACCTGATGTGCGGCTCATGCACGAATCGCACATGGTCCGGCATGCGGTGCACTCTCTTCCAGTTGATCGGCGAAGCACCATCGCCGATGATCCCGGCGTTTGTCCTGAGCTGGGTCAGAGGAGCGCTGTTCTCCTGGCCGATCGCCTGGTGGCAGAAGGCGCATTGCGCAACGGGCGGCACGCCGGCATTGGCCTGCGTCGTGACCGTCCTGTGGCAGTAGGTGCAGTCCAGTCCCAGCGCTTCGAGCTCTTCGCCGACATGGTTCCTGCGCACTTGGCCTGAAGCGTCGGTCAGCTGTCCTGTGCCTGCATGGACGGTATGCGGAAAATCGATCGGCTGCTTGAAAGTCTGGTCAAAACCGAGCACTGGAACCGGCTGCCCGAGCCAGCCCGTGATCACGAACGCCACGATGACGGCGAGAATGGCGACAACACCGAGGCCACCGAGAGCGAGGACGGGAACGAGGACCTTCAACCAGGTGGGCGTCGTTTTGTTGCGCTCTCTGATGAATGAAATTAGCGACGCCAAGCCTGTACTGTCCTCGTGACCTTCGCCGTGTCCTGATCAGTCAGCCTGCTAAACGTTTACTGCCAGAAACGCGGATAGCTCTCGCGTATCCAGTCTGTCTCACCGGCTGCCAGGAACAGGAAGATCCCGATCCCTGCGAGACCGGCAAATCCCACCAGGTAGAAGATCGGCCTGGCCTTCAACCACCGGCTCGAGATCGTGTTCGTCTCTACCGCCGAGGGGATGAGAGCGTGTGCCGCGAGCAGACTGCTGCCCGCAACCAGGGCGCTTGCAAATGCTCCCCAGAGGAACTTGAGCGCGAGCCCGACCTGTGCCCACTGGTCAGTGTCTAAAGGTTGCGGATCCATTTCCTGCAGTCTGTCCTTACCCAGTGCCGCAGGCAAGCAAGGCGCGCAACAAATCGGGCCCCTTTTGTGCCTCCGTTCTGGCGAGTGAAAACTATCACGAACGAAAAATCAGTGTCAAGGAGATTTTGAACTGGTTTCAATCGTGCCGGATGCGTCCTCAAATGCCGCCGGGCCGAGGGGTTGTCAGCGACCTCTGCTAAGGGGTGCACGGTTTCGCCGGTTTCGAGGTCTCAGCAGACGAATCGCGTGCATTCGAGAAGTTGGGAGCAGGCACGCGGGCCCGGCTGCCGACCGGCTCTTATGGGCTGAGGCGATACTCGGCGTCGGCGGCGAGCAGCACGTATGGCTCGCCTCGCTGAGCGGTCGCATCCAGCGCCCAGGGCTCGTCGCTGTCGACCGGCCGGATACGCACCCCGTGGTCGCCACCCTTGATGAGACGCGACTCGCCTGCGCCCGAGTCGCCGACCAGCACGACGGCGACATCGCACGGTGAGCCGCCGTCGCCCGAGCACCAGCCGACGACTCGCTGCGGACCCTCGGAGCCCGGCAGGTCCGGGACCTCGACCCACGCGCCAGTCTCCGGTTCGGCGCGGGTTTCGAACGTCTGGATCGGGTAGTACCCGCAGTTTTCGTTGTCTTCTATCTCTATCCAGACCTGTGCCATGCTCGGCTACCTCAGTGTGACTTCTTAACCGGCAGATACAATCTCCGACAGCTTGGAGCGGGTCGTGCTCGACGAATCCGAAACGCCGAGATCCCCACGGCTCAAGGCGCTATAGAGGCTGTTCACATGCCAACTGTACTTGGAAACAGGGTGACGCTCACGGGTCGTGAGCTTCCCGGCCGCTGGCTTAACCCCATCGCCGACCTGCCGGTGAAGCTCCCGCCGATGATGTCGAAGTCCGGCTACCCGGTCTCAAGGCGCGAGCTGGAGCCGATATTCCCCGTTCCCCTGATCCAGCAGGAGCTGAACCCCGACCGCCGCTTCTTCCCGGTCCCCGAGCCGGTCAAGGAAGCGTACCTGGACTGGCGGCCGACGCCATTGATCCGCGCAAGGCGGCTTGAAGAGGCGCTCGAAACGCCGGCGAGGCTCTACTTCAAGTTTGAAGGCGGAAGCCCGTCCGGTTCGTACGAGTCGAACACAGCGGTTCCGCAAGCGCACTACATTGCCGAGTCCGGGTTCAAGACGATCGTCACCGGAGGCGCGGGCGGACTGTGGGTCATGGCGATGGGACACGCTGCCGCGCAGTTCGGACTCAACGCTCGTATCTACTCCGTGCGGCAGCCATGCACCGACTACGCGTGGGGAGAGTCCGCCGCAAAGATATGGGACGTCGACGTGGAGGCGAGTCCGAGCGAAAAGACCCGTGTCGGAAGCCACCGGCTCTCGACGACCGGCCCCGATTCAGGCTCGATCGCGCTGGCGCTTGCCGAGGCATACGAGGAGGCGACGGTACGCGAGGAGGTCAAGTTCGCAATGCCGACGCTCCTCAACTTCACGGCCCTTCACCAGAGCGTGATCGGACAGGAGGCGGCGAAGCAGCTTGCGGCCGTGGAGAACGGACCTGACTACGTGGTCGGCGCCATCGGCGCAGGCTCGCACTTTGCTGGCCTGATAGCGCCGTTCGTTAAGTCGCGCGTCGCCGGTGAGGATGTGAAGCTGGTAGCCGTGGAAGAGGCCAGCACGCCAAGCCTTTCGCGCGGCGTGTACACCTATGACGCTGCCGACTCGGAAGGGCTGATGCCCTCCGTGCAGATGTACACGGTTGGCCGAGACTACGACCCGCCGGGCGTTCTCAACGGCAGCATGCGGTACCACGGCGTCGCGCCGGTCGTTTCAGCGCTGTACCGAGAGCGATACGTTGAAGCCGTGGTCCACTCGCAGGTCGAGGCCTACAGCGCAGGGCTGATCTTCACGCGAGCGCAGGGCATCATCCTGTCGCCATCCTCTATGTACACGGTCAAAGAGGTGATCGAGCAGGCGATGCGTTGCAAGGCCGAGAACCGCGACTCGGTGATCCTGTTCTCGATCACGCCCTCCGTTGAGACCGAAAGGTCGGTCTACGACCCGCTGCTCGAAGGTACGATGGAGAACAGGCGGCTGGAAGAGAGCCGCCTGAGCAGATCGCTCGCCCACCTGCGCGGCGAAAGCTAGGCCTTCGCAGTGCTACGATTCCCGGTACGCAAATAACCCCGGCGATCACGCTCGCCGGACATTCACTCGCAACTGGAGCGCTATATGGCTGAGATCTCACACGAGAAGCTGACCTGGCTGTACACCACGATGTACCGGATAAGGCGCTTCGAAGAGACGATGCTGGAGCAGACTTTCAAGGGCAACGCTATGGGGGTCACGCACCCTTCCGATGGCCAGGAGGCGGTTCCAACGGGCATCTGCGCTCACCTCACAGACAAGGACTGGATCGGCTCGACGCATCGCGGCCATGGCCACTGCATCGCCAAGGGGCTCGAGACCGACCGCATGATGGCCGAGATCATGGGGCGCGCCACTGGCCAGTGCAAGGGCAAGGGTGGCTCGATGCACATTGCAGACTTCTCGAAAGGCATGCTCGGCGCCAACGCCATCGTCGGAGCCTCCGTGCCGCTGGCCGTCGGCGCGGCTCTCACCGCCAAGTACAGGGGCAACGAGAACGAGTCGATCGGCGTCTCCTTCTTCGGTGACGGCGCCACGTCGCAAGGCGTTGTTCACGAATCGATGAACCTCGCCGCCATCTGGAAGCTGCCGGTCATATTCGCCTGCGAGAACAACGGCTACGCCGAGGCCACGCCTGCCTGGTACGCGGTGTCGACCGACGACATCGCTTCCCGCGCTGAGGGCTATGGCATTCCTGGAGTTTCGGTGGACGGCATGGACGTATTCGCGGTCTATGACGCCGCCGAGCAAGCGGTGGCGCGAGCACGCCGCGGCGAAGGCCCGACACTGCTCGACCTGAAGACCTACCGCTACCACGGCCACTTCCACGCTGATGACCCTAAGAAGTACCGGAAGCCGGAGGAAGAGGCGGCATACAAGGAGCGCGACTGCCTCAAGCTCTTCGAGGAGCGCGTTACGGGCCAGAAGCTGATGAAGGCCGAGGAGCTCTCGAGCATCCGGGACGCGATAGAGGAAGAGATGGAGAAGGCTGTTCAGTTTGCTCTCGACAGCCCGATGCCGACTGAAGACGAGCTCTACTCGGACGTGTATGTGAACTACTCGAACCCTGTCGCCGGCCTGCGCTGAGCTCGTTCCGGGTTCGCCGCCGGACGTCAAATCACTGGAGACCTCTCAAACATGACCACGACTGAAAACCCTCCCCAGAGTTCGAGTGGAGCGCTCGGCCCCGGCTACGACGTTCCGGGACAGGAGATGCGATACCGCGACGCGTTCAACAAGACGCTGCGGGACGAGCTGAACCACGACCCCGACGTCTTCCTGATGGGCGAGGACATCTCCGGTGGTTTCGACAAGGAGACGAAGGAGCCGCTCGATGCGTGGGGTGGACCGTTCGCGGCAACGAAGGGGCTGGTGCAGGACTTCGGCCCGGAGCGGATTCGCGACGCGCCTATCTCAGAGGCCGGTTTCGTCGGGGCTGCCGTTGGCGCGGCGTTGACGGGTCTGCGGCCTGTTGTCGACCTGATGTACTTCGACTTCGTAACGGTGGCGTATGACCAGTTGCTATCGAACGCTGCGAAGTCGCGCTATATGTTCGCCGGGCAGACGAAGGTCCCGATGACGTTGTTTGCCCGCTCCGGCGCGGGGACCGGTCACGCAGCACAGCATTCGGAGAGCTTCTACTCGATGCTGGCGCACATCCCCGGCCTGAAGGTGGTTGTGCCGTCCGACCCCTACTCGTGCCGAGGTCTGCTCGCGGCTGCTATCCGCGACGACGACCCGGTCTTCCTGGTGAACGATAAGAAGCTGATCAACCTGACAGGCTTTGTTCCAGACGAGTCTTTCACCATCGAGATCGGAAAGGGCCGCTACCTGAGACGCGGAGCTGATGTCACGCTGGTTGGCATGTCTTACACGTCGGTCGTGTGCAAGGAAGCGGCGGAGAAGCTGGCCGAGCAGGGGATCGACGCCGAGGTCGTCGACATGATGTCGCTGTCACCGTTCGATGAGGAGATCCTGATCGAGTCGGTGCAGAAGACAAACCGGGTGGTCGTGGTGGACGAGGACACACCGCGGGCCAGCATGGCATCTGAGTTCGCTGCGATCATCGCCGACAAGGCGTTCGACTACCTCGATGCGCCCGTCAAGCGCGTCACAGCGCCGCACACGCCGGTTCCATACAACAGGGGGCTGGAAGAGGCGTTCATGCCGGGGCCCGACGACGTAGCCGGGACCGTGCTCACGATGCTGGGCAAGTAACCGGTCGCTACGCAAGCCGCTCAATAGGTCAAGAAGGGCCCGGGTGAATTCTTACCCGGGCCCTTCTGTTGTCAAGGAGCAACCAGTCCGGTGGTCTACCTATCCACCACCAGACCCTCCGGACTTGTCTTTGTCGTGCTCCATCTTGTCCCCGCTCGTGTCGTGACCATGACCGTCGTCAGTCATGTGCCCGCCGTCCATCTTGTGATCGTCGTCATGGCCGTGGCCGGTGTCCTTGGGCTCGCCGCCCTTCTCAACGTGAACCGTCGTCACCGCTTCGACAACCTCGCCGCCGATCGTGTAGTCAGCGTGGGTGTTCGCGTTCAGAGTGACTCGAATCTCGTGCATTCCCTCAGACAAACTGCCGAGATGCACCGACGGTCCATACAGGCGGCCGAGCTTCTTGCCATCAACGTAGACGTGAGCGTGGCCTTCGCCGTCGACGTGCTGGCCGTTCACGTTTTCGGGGGCGAAGGTAAAGCCCTCGACAGCCAGGAAAACGTTGGCGCCTGAAGCGGCGTCCGGCTCGGCTGAAACCTCCACGCTCATGGCGCTCTGCGTTTCAACCCCGTCTGAATGCCCCGAATGACCGTGTCCACTGTGGTCCGCTTCAGGCACTGTGATCGTCTTGCTCACGATGACCGGAGCGCCGCCTGACGTGTAGTCGGCATGCGTGTTGGCGTTGAGTGTCACCGCGATGTTGCGTTCACCGGGCTCCAGGTCGGCCAGGTGGATCCACGGCGTGTAGACGCGCCCCAGCTTCACACCGTCGACGTAGACGTGGGCGTGGCCTTCGCCGTCGATGTGGTCCTGGTTGACGTTCTCAGGAGTGAATGCGAAGCCGGTCGGGAGAATCTGGACGTTAACTCCCGAAACTTCGTCCAACTCCAGTTCGATGTCCACTGACATCCCGGTGGATTCCACCGGGCCGTGCTCATGGCTCGAGTGATCGTGGGGCTCCTCAGTGGCGGGCGGCGTCGGAGTCGGCTGTGGTGTTGCCGTCGGTTGCGGCGTGGCGGTTGGTTGCGCCGCCGGCTCGTCCGAGCCGCAGGCCACGGCAGCCAGGGCGAGTACGCCCAGGCCCAGTATGGCGAAGAGCGCACGCGGTCTTATTAAGTAGTTCAATGATCTGTCCTCTCAGCATCAATCTGAACGAACGCGGCGCGTGATACGGCCGCGAAAAGTCGAATTGCGATCAGGCTGAGAGTCTTGGCGGAGAGAGCGGAATTCCGGGCGACCACTGGGGATCCCCGAGCACGCCACGTGAGTGTTCAGCGGACAACGTGCCGATCGGCAATATGCCGTTAGCAGGCGGATGAATGATCGCCAGCGAGCTGCTGGCTGATCCGGCGTCGTCGCTGGTGAATACGATCTCGCCATCGTCAAACGAGGCGATGCTGTGCGTGTGCGGCTCGACCACGCCATTGACCGTAACGTGGCCGTGGAACGCCTGTGCGCCGACCAGGCCGGGGTTCAGTCCGGGCGTGACAACCGGCAACAGCAACGCCACGAACGCCAGTATCACCACTGCCGTCGAACAGACGTGGCTGACTGTGCTTCGCTTCAACGTCACTTGCACTTAAACTGAACCCGGTTCGATCTGTGTCGGCCGACGCCAACTCCGCATATGTTTGACGAAGGAAATCGCCAGGCGGATTTTCGGCCTCTATACGACTCTAACCAGCCAGCATGACTAATCAAGCTGTGAGAGCCGCCACTTTATGGACATTTTGGCTCTTAACTGAACTGAAGAAGAGATCGGAGAAGCACGATGTGCCGGAGCATCAAGACACTGCGTCCGCCGTTCCAGGAAGCGGTGACCGAGGACGACATCCAGGCCGCCGCGCTGCAGTACGTGCGAAAGATCAGCGGGTTCCGCAAGCCCTCACAGGCCAATGAGAAGGCGTTCAACAGGGCGATCAAGCAGATCGCAACGGCCTCTCAGCGCCTTCTCGACGACCTGGTGGTCGGCGCTGCTCCATCTCGGGGCTGAAGCACAGCGTCGTCCAGCAATCGAGTCGCAGTGCTAACCTTTTCCGTCGGCGCCAACAGGCCGTTTTCGCCTGTCGGTTAGCCACTTTATCCAGCGATCAGGTCCCCGGAGGGACGACCACAGAATGGCAAAAGTCACGGGAAGCGAGCTTCTGATCCGGGCGTTGAAGGCCGAGGGCGTGGACACCGTTTTCGGTATCGCCGGCGATCACATCCTCGACATGCTGGACCGCATGTTCGATTCGGATCTCCGGATGGTCGATTTCCGGCACGAATCGGGAGCGGTCCACGCCGCAGACTCGTATTCGAGAATCCTCCGCCGCGGCGCGGTGGCGCTGTCGACCACGCCGGGTCACGCCAACGCGGTGCCTGCGCTCGCCAACGCCGTTCACTCAGAGGCTCCGGTGATCAACATATCCGGCGCTGCCGATTCTCCGAACCTGGGACGCGGCGCTATGCAGGAGTTCGACCAGGTCGGGATCGCTGCGCCTGTGACAAAGGGCGCATGGCAGGTGCCATCTCCCGAGCGCATCCCGGAGTACGTCGCGCTGGCGTTCAGGACTGCGCTTTCGGGGCGTCAGGGTCCCGTGCATCTCACCATCCCTCACGACTTCCAGGCCGCAGAGGTCGATGAATCAGCCGCCGCTCGATACGCGCCCCGGGAGCATAGCGTCCCGCAGAAAGTGGCCGGGAATCTCGGGCAGGTGCAGACGGCTATCGAGCTGCTTCGCAACGCGTCGCGGCCTATCATGATGGCTGGTTCTTCGGCGGGCGCTACGGCAGACCCGGAAACGGTACGGAAGCTTGTCGAGACGACTCACATCCCGTTCGTCTCAGAGGACTCGGCTCGCGCGCTGATCCCCGATTCGCACGAGTACAGCGTTGGCCTTGGCTACCTGCCACTGAACCCGGCCGCGCAGCGCGTCCGGAACGCCGACGTTGTGCTGATGCTGGGCAAGCGCCTTGACTACACGCTCGGCTTCGGTGGCAGTCCGCCTTTCGCCGCAGACGCCAAGATCATCGTCGTCGACCCGTCGCCTGCTGAGATCGGCCGCGCCAGGACGGTCGAAGTC
>JANQEF010000032.1 GCA_028278465.1 Dehalococcoidia bacterium
GAACAGGACCGAGTCGAAGTGAAACCGGCTCATCAACTCAACCGCGACCTCCGACGAGTGCGCAGAGAACCCGATGTACCTGATCAGGCCCTCGTCCCGAGCCTTCGAGACCATCTCCAGCACACCGCCGGGGCCGGTTGCGGTCTCGAGGTCTTCCCACGACTGCATCGAATGCAGCTGGTAAAGATCGAACCGGTCGGTCCTCAGCAGCTTCAGTGAGTTCTCAAGGTCTTCACGTGCTGTCTTCGCGTCCCGGTACTTCGTTTTGCAGGCGAGAAATACGTCGTTGCGGTACGGCTCCAGCGCCGGGCCGAGCATCTCCTGCGCGTTGCCGTAGGCCGGCGCGACGTCGAAGTAGTTGATGCCGTGATCGACCGACCACGCCACGTCGTCCGCGGCCGTCGCTTGATCGACCTGGCTGACAACGATGCCCGCGAACCCGACGATCGAAAGCATCTCGCCGGTGTCGCCGTACTCTCGCTGCTGCACGCCGCTCTCCTCTCGTCCGCTGCCGACTAGCCGCTCACACGCCGCCATTTGCGCAGGCTGGCCGGGTTGTCCACGACCGGCTGCTGATGCCGTCCCCACTCAACGTATGAGACCTCGGCCACGTAGACGTCGCCTCGTGAGTCAATGCCGAGCGAGTGCGGCCACAGGAACTGGTCAGGCTCCTGCCCGTAGTGCTCTGCACCGAACCTCGTGATCAACTCGCCGTCGCGTGTGAACACGTCGACCCGGTTGCCAAGGCGCGCCACGCCCTGCTGCACCGGCGGCGGCCCCTGCTCGGCGACATATATCTGCGCATCATCGCCACTGCCGACAACCTCGACCGCCACCGCCTTGTGCGCCCGCCACTCCCGCAGGTACTCGCCGTCCAGAGAAAACACCTGCACGCGATGGTTCTCCCGGTCGCACACCACGATCTCCTCGTCGTCAAGCAGCGCCAGGTTGTGCGGCAGGCTGAACTGGCCGGGATCGGTGCCCGACTCGCCGAACGAAGCGACGAACTCGCCGTCCGGGCCGTAGCGGTGAATGCGTGAATTGCCGTAGCCGTCTGAGATGAACACCTCGCCGGTCTTCTGCGAAACGGCGACGTCAGTCGGTCGGTTGAACGGCCTGCCGCTCTCCCGCGGCTCCTGCTCGCCCGTGCCGATAGTCAGCAAGAAGTCTCCGCCCGGGCTCATCTTGTGGATCTGGTTGCCGACGTCGTCGACAAGCCACAGGTGGTTCTCGTGGTCGGCGGTGATGGCGTGGGTGCGCTTGAACCACGTGTTCCAGAACTGCATGGCGTTGCCGTAGGAGTCGCGCCGGATCACCACGTCGCCCGGGTCGTTGTCATTGCCCCACGAGTCGACCACATTGCCGTCCGGATCGAACACCAGCACCGGCACGTTGCCGCGGTTGAAGACGTAGACGCGGTCGTCTGCGCCGACGGTTACAGCAGTCGCCTCGCGCAGCCAGATGCCGTGCGGAATCTTCGCCCAGCCGGGCACCGGCTCGTACCTCGTGTCTTTCGTAACCGGCGGCGTCATGCTGACTCCTTATCGCGGGCTTGTGGAGGGCTCATCTTATCGCTTCAGACACGGTTGTCCCGATGCCCGAGCCAAAGCTTCCGGCGCACCGCCGCGACGCGGGTTAAGATTCACTGCCCGCCGCGGTCCGGCCGCGTGCTGCGGCGCACACAGCACCAGAAACAGTCGAAAGGGAACACAGAATGCTCGCCGACCTTAGCGGAAAAGTTGCTCTCGTGACGGGCGGAGGCCAGGGACTCGGCCTCGGGATAGTGATGCGCATGGCCGAGCAGGGCGCCGACATCGCCATCGCCGACCTGAGCGAAGAGAACGCAGAAAACGCCGCTGAACAGGTCAGAGCGCTGGCACGCACCGCCTTCACGGCGAAGATGGACGTCACCGACAAGGCGAGCATCGACGCCGCGGTCGAGAAGATCCTGTCCGAGGCCGGGCAGATCGACATCCTGGTGAATAACGCCGGCGTGGCTGGCGCTCCCGGTTCGACCGGTGTGGCGTTCCGCGACGTCGACTGGGAGTTCACGTGGCAGGTCAACGTGAAAGGGCTCGCGGACGTCACCGAGGCGGTGCTGCCGCACATGAGGGAGCGCAAGTACGGCAAGATCGTCAACATCTCGTCCGTCGCAGCGAAAGCCGCTCGATACGTCACCGCCTACTACGCCACGACCAAGATGGCGGTGATCGCCTACACGCAGGCCGTCGCACGCGAGTTCGCAGGCGAGAACATCAACTCGAACGCTATCGCGCCGGGACGCATCTGGACGGCGTTCCACCAGGACTGGATGGCGGAGCGGGAGAAGCAAGGCGACACGTCGGTGGTCGGCAAGGACCGCTACGAGGTGTTCGAGACTGCGGCGAAAGAGGTGATCCCGCTTGGCAGGCCGCAGACGCCTTCAGACATCGGCGCGCTGGCCGCATTCCTGGCCTCGGACGACGCCAGCAACATCACCGGCCAGGTGATCCAGTGCGATGGCGGCCAGGTGATGGCGTAGGGCGCGAGCGGCGTCCTAAACGAAGTACCAGCGTCGCTTCTCGACGAGGCCACGCACGTAAGCGGCCTGGCCAACGTGCTCGGTGCTGTCGTTGATCACGCTAACGATGCGGACACCAACCGTGACAGGCGGGTCCCACCGGGTGTCGATGATCCGGTCGAGCTCCTCGGGTGTGATGGTGTCCAAGTAGTCGTTGGTCCGCCCCAGCACAGCGTCGTGGTAGCCGAGAAGCAGACCCGCGTCCGGCTTGATGCCTGCAACTTCGGCCGGGCCGTGGCCTGTTCCCTGGTTGTGCGGGTCCGGAGCCATGCCGAACTTCTCCGCCCACCCGTCATCGACCCACGCCTGAGCGTTGCCTGCGATCTCTGACACGTGGTCGTCATGCACGCGGGTCAGGTGCCACACCAGCCATGCGATCGAGTTCGCGTCTTCATGTGGCCGGTAAGCAAGCTGCTCCTCGGACGACCCGTCGAATACGACGGCCAGCTGGTCTCGAATACGCTGGAACGAGTCTCTCAACACATCGGCCGTATCCATGCGCTCGCTCCTTTTTCAGCCGTTCGAAGATTCGACGGTGTTCAGCCAGTCTTCAACGATCTCCGGCAGGTCAGAGATCGAGTTCAGCGTGTAGTCAGGAGGAACGATCGGCGTCCTGCTGTCGTAGCCCGCGATCCAGCCGGTCTTCATGCCGACCCCGGCGGCGCCCGAGATGTCGGTTAGCAGGTTGTCGCCGATGTGCAGCGCAGAGCCTGGCGATGAGCCAACCTTCTCCAGCGTGGGACAGAAGATGTTCGGGTTGGGTTTGGCGCAGGCGATCTCGTTGGAGAAGGTCAGCTCGTGGAACTGGTCCAGCACGCCCTCAGCCTCGAACCACTTCCGGTAGGCAGAAGCCGAAGTAAGCCCTGTGTTCGAGATCAGCGCCACGTTGATGTCCAGGTTGCTCAGCTGCGAGAGGGCCTCTTTGGCTCCAGGCAGGAAGCGCGGTGGGTTGTCCACAAAGGCGCGGTCAACGGCGTCGCCTACCGCCGACAGCCGTCCATCGCCCAGCCTGCCCGGAAGTTCTTCATCCACCAGGGCCAGCATCTGGGCGACGCGGTCTGTGAATTCGAGATCAACGCCGAGGTCGTGATCGCTGGTGATCATCTCGCTGGTGTTCCGGCTCGCGACGAGCAGTTCATCATGCGGCACCGGCATGCCGAAGCCTTCGAGGACCTCGGCTGCGAGCCGCGTGCGGGTCTGGTACCGCTTCTCGGAGCGCTGCGACCCGTCTAGCTCGGCGACCAGGGTCAGCCACAGGTCGAGCGTGATGGCTGGTCGGCCGGGTTGCGCGCTATCGGCCATGGATCTACTCCTCGCCGGCATCTGGACCTGAACCGGTCCATGCCACGGCTAGCACGATCAGTACTGCACCATCGTGAAGATATCGGTGCCGGCCAGCGGAGTGCGGCCGTCCAGGAAGGTGAGCTCAACGACGAACGCCGTCGATACGACCTCGGCGCCGAGCGCAGTCAGGAGCCTGACCGCGGCCGCAGCGGTACCGCCGGTGGCGAGCAGGTCGTCCACGATGACGACCCGCTTGCCCGCCGATATCGCGTCGTGACGCGCCTCCAGGCGAGCGGTCCCGTATTCGAGGTCGTAGTCGGCGCCGATCACTTCGGGAGGCAGCTTGCCGGATTTGCGCAGCGGGATGAACGGCAACTCGGCCTGAACAGCCGCTGGCGCCGCGAAGATGAAACCGCGTGCGTCGATCGCCGCCACCGCGTCGGCCCGCCGTTCCGCCAGGTGATCCACGAAACGATCGGTGACGAACCGCATCGCCTGCGGGTCCGCCATCAGCGGACTGAGGTCCCGGAACAGGATCCCCGGTTGCGGATGGTCCGGCACATCGCGGATCCATCGCTTGAGGTCGAGTTCGCTGGTGGACGAGGTCATGTCGATTGCAAGTTCCGGCGCTGAGACCAGCGATCGTGACTGGCGACCGTGATCGGTCGAGGCACAGAATTCTAACCCGCCCGCGGCCGCGAATCACCGCCGGTTCAAGAAACCCCGAACAGCTCGGTGTCCGGGTAGAAGTCGGTCCAGGCGAACCAGAATATGTTCACCGCGTGGACTCGCTGCAGCGTCTTGCCGACCAGCGGACCCTCGACGGCCTGGCCCGTAAACGGAAGCCAGCGTGTTCCTGTTTCCGCATCGACCAGCCACTCTCTTTCGCCAGAGTCATCCAGTGTGAACGTCAGCTCCTGTCCATCTACAGCGCGGCTGAAAGCCAGCGCCGTCGCCGATTCGTCCTGGAAGTTGGCGACGACCTTCTCGCCCGCCACCTCGTCGTTCACGACGCGGGTTTCTCTCAACTCAGAGTGAGGGAACGCCTTCGGTCCGTCGTCGAAGCCGATGCCGAGCACCAGCTCCTTGCGCGGCAACCGGTCGTCGCCGATCTTTTCGCCGATAACGCCGGCGTCGTTGCTGGCGTAGTAGCCGTCGTACTGGTCCCTGGCAGACGAGCTCGGCTTCCGCAGCGCGACGGTGTCGGGATGCTCTTTGGTCCACTGGTCCCATGTCGTCAGGATGAGCGGGACTGGCTCGAGCGGCGTGCCCTCGAACTCTCCCTGCACGCTGAACGACAGGAACTGGCTCCAGAGCGAGCGCGTCTCGCGGTCGTACATCACTAGCGCGTTGTTGATCAGCTTGCCAGACACGCCGAACTCCAGCACCTGGCCTTCGATCTCTCTGGAATACCCGATTCCAGTGAAGCAAAGCGGTCACCAGGTGACAGCGACCGGTTCGCCTCCCACGACGTCGTTCACCACTTCATGGCGGCTAAGCAGCGGCACCGAGTATGCTCGGGCGTCGCCGGCGATCTCGATGCCAAGCACCAGCTCGTCGGACTGGTAAAGCTCATCGGCGCGTGATCGCTGCAGGTGAACAGGGTCTTCGATCGATCTGATCGCGTCGAACGGGAGCAGAGTGACGAGGTCGAAGTCGCGGCTTGTGCCGACGCCGGAGGAGCTGTTCGTGCCGGTCACCGTGATACCTTCCGTGCGGTTCAGGATTCGCGTCAGGAAGCTGGAGTTCGCTATGTTCCAGACCAGGAACACTCCGAACGCGACGGCAGCGGCGATGAATATGTAGCTCGAATATCTCGACAGCAATTGGGCGGCGGTCTCTCCTGCAACCTTGCGGTGCGGCCGGCGGACTCTTAGATGCCCTGAGCTACGGCGCGGTGCTGCGTCCGGACGTGAAAAAGCTCCCAGTTGCTAGAATCGGAACTCGTTCAGCGCTCTACTTCACGCCGACCTGTCCGGGTCCTGCGCTGAACTCGGCCAACTCGCATCCGGAGCACGAAGATACACATCGCTCGCCTGGCCCTCACAGGTTTCCGAAATCATGCTCAGACCGCTCTCGAGCTTCGGCCCGGGCTGAACCTCTTCGAGGGCGAAAACGGCCACGGCAAGAGCAACCTGCTCGAGGCGGTCTACATGCTGGCGATCGCCAAGTCTCCTCGTACATCGAGCGAACGGGAGCTGATCAACTGGAAGATCGGCGACTCCGGCGGACACGTCCAGGTGCTGGGTGTTGGACGCGAGGGCGACGAAACTGTACAGGCGCAGGTCGACTTCGATGTCGCAGCCGCAGGCACGGCCAACGGAGCCGGATACCGCAAGTCGCTGCGGCTCAACGGCATCGTCCGCAGTTCCGCCGAGTTCGTCGGGCACCTGAACGTCGTGTTTTTCGAGGCTGACGACCTGGAGATCGTTCTCGGCTCGCCGTCCACGCGCCGGAGATACCTGGACATACTGATCTCGCAGAGCCGTCCGGCCTACCTGAAGTCTCTGCAGCGCTACTCGAAGGTGGTGTCACAGCGGAACCACCTGCTGCGTCTCGTGCGAGAGGGCTCGGCGAGTAGCGAGGAGATGGCCTTCTGGGACGAGCGGCTGGCGTACGAGGGCGCTGAGGTGGTGAACGAGCGGTACCAGGCGGTCGAGAAGCTGAAGGAAGATGCAGTACCGGCGCACGAGGAGCTGACAGATGGCGACGAACTCGGCATCGAGTATCTGCCGCAGCTGACGGAGTCGGGGCCGGGAAGTGGCTTGCCTGACCCGGTCACTCATCAGGCTCTTGAGGATTGCCTGGCAGAAGGGCTGAGGCAGGCGCGACGCCGGGAGACGGCGCAAGGAGTAACAGTCGTCGGGCCGCACCGGGACGACATCTCGATCCAGCTCAACGGCCAGCCCGCGGCCTCTTTCGCCTCCCGCGGACAGTCTCGGATCATCGCGCTGGCGCTGAAGATGGCGGAGGCCTCGGTCGTCCAGTCGCTAACCGGCCGCACACCGGTCCTGGCGCTCGACGACATCCTCTCGGAGCTCGACCCGGGGCGCAGAAGGCTCGTGCTGGACCGTGCCGCCAGCTTCGAACAGGTGCTGCTCACGTCAGCCGAATCGTCGGCGATAGCGCCCGAACACCTGGAGAACGCCGCTCACTTCCGGGTTGTCGAAGGCGAGGTGACGCCCGTTGCAGGCTGAACAGTTGCCGGTTCACAACACGATCTCGCAGGCAGCAGCTCTGATCCGGGCGAGCGATCACGTGGTCGCCATGACCGGCGCCGGGATGTCTGTCGAGAGCGGGATCCCGACTTTCCGCGGCAAGGACGGGCTCTGGACTCGCTACGGCCAGCCACCGATGGACGGCTTCAAGCGCTTTCGCGAGGACCCGGTCGGCTGGTGGCAGAAGCAGGTCAACCGGCAGATGGATGCGCACATGATCGAGCTGCGCGACGCGCTGCTGGCCGCGCAACCGCACGCCGGGCACCATGCGCTGGTCACGCTGGAGCGCGCAGGCGTACTGCATCACGTGATCACGCAGAACATCGACGGACTCGACCTCAAGGCGGGCCTCGAAAACCTGATCGAGATCCACGGGAACCGCAGCAGGCTGCGGTGCGTCGGCTGCGGCAGGCGGACTTCTCTCGGCGATTTTGTTCCTCAAGAGCCGCCGGAACCATGTGACGGCTGCGGCGATGTGGTCAAGTTCGACACCGTGATGTTCGGCGAGCCGATGCCGTCCGACACCATGACGGCGGCCCGGGAGCAGATCGACCGTGCGACATGCGTGCTGGCGATCGGGACCTCGGCATCCGTGCGCCCTGCGAGCGGCCTGCTCTGGATCGCTAAGTCGCAGGGAGCGACGATCGTCGAGATCAATCCGTTTGAGACGAAGCTGACCTCGATCTGCGACGTGGTGATCCGTACCACCGCAGGCGAAGCGCTCGGCCACCTGGCGGGGATGTTCACGCAATCGGCCGCAGAACGTCCCGACGGGCCGGTTTCGGAAGTACGATATGGCGCGTGAGCGGCCGCAAACATTCCTGAGAGTGAAGATATGAGCGCCCTTAATGCCGAGATAACCACCTACGAGCAGGCCAACCCCGAATCGAAGCGGCTGCATGAGCGGGCCGAGGCGGTGCTGCCCGGCGGCGACTCTCGTAACTCGATCTTCTGGAACCCGTTCCCGGTCTACATCACCCACGCCGAGGGCACGGCGCTCACGGACGTCGATGGCAACGTCCGGACTGACTTCGTCAACAACATGACGACGCTGATCATGGGCCATCGCCATCCCGACGTTGTCGCCGCGCTCCACGAGCAGGTCGACCACGGCGTCAGCTATCCGGCGCCCTCACCGCACGTCATCAGGTGGGGCGAGATCCTGTGCGAGCGTGTGCCGTCCATAGAGAAGATCCGTTTCGTCAACTCCGGCACAGAGGCCACGCTGAACGCCATCCGTGCGGTGCGCGCCTACACCGGCAAGACGCTGATCGCCAAGTGCGAAGGCGCATACCACGGCAACCACGACGCGATACAGATCTCGGTGACTCCACCCGTCGACGCGGCCGGAGATGCTGAAAGCCCGGACCCGGTTGTGATGTTTCCGGGCATCAACCCGGGCGCGGCTGAAGACATCGTGATCATGCCGTACAACAACCTCGAGGCGGCCGAGCGAATCATCCGCGAGAACGCCGAAGAGCTTGCTGCGGTGATCGTTGAGCCGATTAACGGCCAGTGCGGCATGGTGCCGGCGCGACCAGAGTTCCTGCAGCTGCTGCGTGACCTGACGAAAGAGCTGGACATCCCGCTGATCTTCGACGAGGTGATCTCGTTCCGGGCGTCGAGTGGCGGCGCGCAGGAGTGGTACGGCATCACGCCGGACGTCACGTGCTTCGGCAAGGTGATCGGCGGCGGCATGCCGGTGGGTGCGTTCGGTGGCAAGGCCGAGATCATGCAGCTCTGGGACCCGAACTCGGGACCTGACTTCGTCCAGCACGCCGGGACATTCAACGGCAACCCGATGACGGCGGTGGCCGGCGTCACGACGCTTGAGCTGCTGACGCCCGAGGTCTACGAGGAGCTGGAGCGCAAGGGCGACAAACTCCGGCAGATGATCCGGGACCTGATCGCCGAGCTGGAAGTGCCGATGGGAGTCACAGGCGCGGCGTCGCTGTTCGCCCTGCAGTTCACAACTGAGGCGGTCACCGACTATCGCAGCTACGCCACCAACGACAAGCAGATGCTGCAGACGGTCTTCACGGGGCTGCTGAACGAAGGAATCCTGATGTCGAACCGCTGTGCCGGCAACGTATCGGCGGTACACACGGACGAAGATCTTGAGAACTTCGTTGAAGCGTTGAGGCGGGTGCTGGTTAGAGCCGGATACGCCTGAACCTGTGCCCGGCCGAATACGCCGAACCGCGGCCTAGATGTTCAGGCCTTCGTCCTCGATGTTGTAGGCGCCGCCAAGCCTGCCTGACATGATCGACTTCAGCCGTTCCGAACGCTCGGCCTGCGGAGTGATGTCGTCTTCATCGTCAACTTCCGACACGTCCAGGCCTTCGTCACCCTCTTCCATCGGCTCGTCTTCCAGGTCGATGTCGCTTGCAGACTTCTGCAGCGATGGCGGGAACGAGATCACGGACGTCATGCCGGGCGCGCAGTGAGTCTCTGCAACCAGCACGGCGATGCCGGTCTCTGAAAGCTTCGCGACGCTGAATTCGTACTGGTTGCCCTTGTCGCAGAGCTTCCTCAGCCGGTGAGCGATATGAACTTCCAGCGCGCCGATCCTCTCGCCGGCCTTGGTCAGCAGTTCCATCCGCACGCCGTTGTCCTGCATGTGGAGTTCCTGGCCGGGCGCAACGGTCGCCAGGACCCTGGCATCGGCCGGGTTGACCAGCTCGCTCACGGTCGCCTTGGCCGAGTCGGTGATGAACCGGACCGCAGCGCGGGAACCTGATGCGACCGGCGCCGATGCGACCTCGCCTGCAAGCTGAGAAAGCCTGTCAACATGCTTTCGGGCGATCTTGTTGTCGGGGCTCAGGCCGAGCGCCGTTTCGGCCGCTTCCTTCGCCTCTGAAAACCGCCCGAGCTCGATCAGCGCCGTCGCCAGCCTGTTGAAGCTGCCCACGTCCCGGGGCGCGATCTCAACGGCCTGGTGGTTCAGGTCGACCGCCTCGGACCAGTTCCCGTCGAGAGCCGCCTTAACGGCAGCTGTCTTGACTTCACCGAACGGCCTTGAAGGCTTCTGTTGTGGTTGCTGGACCATGTCACTCCACGCAGGAAAACGGAAATGAAATTTCGAGTCGGCTCACAACCGCGCTTAAGTTCTAGTGATTGATATCGGCCCGCGTCCACTATTGCCATGAGGAGTTTCACTGAAAACGCACCGTCGGTACACCCATATGACAGTTAAGGAACCGGTACCGGATGCGGCCTGAAGCGCCTGCTGGCAGCCCGAAGCGGGTCTATTAGTCGATGAAGTGGAGCGCGCTGGCAGCCGTTAGCCGCGCAGGCGGATCAGGATCAGACGGTAAATCGCCTCAGCGGCTATTCCGGCCGACATCTTGGACTTTCCAATCGCTCTGTCGAGAAAGACGAACGGGTGCTCGGCGATGCGGAGCCCGGCCTTCTGCGCCCGGTATGTGACCTCGGGCTGGAAGCCGAAGCCGGCCAGTTTCAACCGGCCCACTCCAATCGTTTCGAGGGCCGATCGGCGGAACGCCTTGAACCCCGACGTGGAGTCTTTGATCTTGAGACCGAGCACGAGCCTGATCCCCACGCCGCCCCAGTAGCTGATCTGCCTGCGCATGAAGCTCCAGTTGGGATCAACGCCGCCACCTTTCGTGTAGCGTGACCCGACGACGATGTCGGCATCTTCGAGCATGGCGAGCATCGTCGGGACCTCGGCCGGAGGGTGGGACAGGTCGGCGTCCATCTGCACCACAGCCTCCGCGCCAAGCTCCAACGCCCTGGTGAAGCCGGCGACGTACGACTTGCCAAGCCCCTGCTTGCTCTCGCGGTGGACCACATCGAACACGCCGTCGTACTCGCCTGCCAGCCCGTCAGCGATCTCGCCGGTGCCGTCGGGTGAGCCATCGTCTACCACCACGAAGCCCAGCCCTTCGATACCAAGCGCCATCAACTCAGTGATGAGAACGGGAAGGTTCTCAGCCTCGTTGTAGGTCGGAATGACGATCGCTACCTTTAGCGATCCACCGGCCGGCGAGAACTGTGCTGGAGGCGGTGAGGTCAATGGCTTCGTCCCGCATTGCCGATGAGCCGGCCGTGCTCAATCGCAGTACAGCGGTCGACCACTATCGGCAAGTCGGCTTCAGCCGCTCGCTGCGTGGCCTCTTCGCTCACCACTCCTAGCTGAGTCCAGACCGCGCCGGACTCTGCAGTGATGGCATCCTCGACCGTCTCCAGCACGAAGTTTGGCCTCCTGAACACGTCCACCAGGTCGACTCTGCGATCGACCGCGGTGACGGTCGGATATGCCGGAATCCCCTGCCAGCTCTCTATGTGCGGGTTGATCGGAATCACCTCGTAGCCTGCGTTCATGAGGTAGCGCGCCACTCCGAAGCTGGGCCTCGACTGGCGCTCCGACAGCCCGACTACCGCTATGCTACGCACGCCAAGCAGCAGGTCACGGATCTCGTCGTCAGATGTGAGCACGCTGCTCATGCCGGCTTTTCCGCCCTGTACCGGCCCAGCAGGTGGTTGAGACGCACCTGGAAGATTCCCAGGTAGCTGGTCAGGCTGGTCCAGAAGGTCACTTTGCCGCCGCTGTAGTACTGCCAGTCGATGGGAACCTCTCCGATCGAAAAACCGGCTTTCCGGGCGATGAACAGGTTTTCGACGTCAAACGCGAACCCTTCGAGCCGCTGCGCAGGAAACACGACACTGGCCGCTTCGGCGCTGTAGAGCTTGAAGCCGCACTGCGTGTCCTCGATGCCCCGAATCGCCACGGCCTTCACCGTCCAGTTGAAGATGCGACCCAGCATGTGGCGGCCCCACGGCTCCTCTATTCTCCGGGCGCCGACCGCTTCGCGGGAGCCGATGGACACATCGAAGGCTGGCTTTCCGCCTTCCGAGTCGAAGAAGCGAGTCAGGTTGTCCGGAGGCATTGAAAGGTCGGCATCGCTCAGGAAGCGCCAGTCGCCCTTCGCCTCCAGCATGCCTCGCCGCACTGCGGCTCCCTTTCCTCCGTGCTGCGCCCTGACCAGCCTGATCCGCTCGTCTGCCGCCGCGTGCTCCTCGACGATCGCCGCCGTCCCGTCCGAGCTGCCGTCATCGACAACCACGATCTCCCATGACCGGTCGAAGGTCACGAGAAAGTCCCGCAGACGCTCGAGCGAGTTGCCGATCCGCGCCTCTTCATTGAACGCGGGAACGACTATCGAAAGGTACAGACTGCCCAAACCTTGTGCGACCTCTGGCTGATCGTGGTGTCTCGCTGGAACGCAAGTACGTTGAAAGTTGCTCCAGCGGTCGGCGGAACTTTACCGGAACGGCGATGATGCGCCACTGCGGCTACACGTTCGCGGGTAGTTTCGAGTTACTCTGCGCGGTCCAGTTCGAAGGCATCGTGCAGAGCACTGGCGGCGGCTGTCACATCTTCTCGGCTGACGATGCATGTGATGCGGATCTCCGACGTCGTGATCATGTCTATGTTCACGCCAGCGCCTGCCAGCGCGGAAAACATCGTCGCCGCGTAGCCGGGACCGTTCTGCATGCCAGTACCGACGATGCTCACCTTCGCCAGTTCACCGCCATCCGTCGCATCGCGGAACGCAACATCCTGCTGCCGCTTCACCAGATCAAGCGCCCGCTGCCCGTCCGCTTCACCTACGGTGAACGTGAAGTCGGTGGTTCCATCGTCACTCGTGTTCTGGACGATCACATCGACGCTGATACCGGCGTCCGCAAGCGGCTGGAGGATGCCGGCGGCGACTCCGGGCCGGTCCTCAACACCTCGAACTATGATCTTGACCACGTTCCTGTCGATGGCGATGCCGGTCACCGCCCTCCGCAGCTCCATCGTCGGCTCTCCTCCATGGATAAGTGTCCCGGGGACGTCGTCAAAGGTCGAGGCCACGAGCACCGGCACGCCGTAGACGGCGGCCAGCTCTATCGATCTCGGGTTCATTTTGGCGCCCAGCGACGCCATCTCAAGCATCTCTTCGTAGCCGATCTCCTGCAGCTTGCGCGCGCCCGGCACTATGCGTGGATCGGTCGTGTAGATGCCGTCTACATCAGTGTAAATCTCGCAGCGCTCGGCAGATAAAGCCGCGGCGAGGGCGACAGCCGTCGTGTCCGAGGCCCCGCGGCCAAGCGTGGTCACATCACCCGTCTCGTCAAGGCCCTGGAAGCCGGCGACGATCACGACGCGGCCGGAGTCCAGCTCCCGCAGGATGCGTGCGGTGTCTATAGAGGCGATCCTGGCTGAACCGTGAATAGCGTTTGTGCGGATGCCGGCCTGCTGTCCGCTGAGGCTGACGGCGTCCTGGTCGAGCGAATGGATCGCCATCGCCATCAAGGTCGAGCTGACCAGCTCGCCGGTCGAGAGCAGCGTGTCCATCTCCCTGAGTGAAGGAGATGTGCGCGGTCCGGTGACATCGTTCGCCAGTGCGATCAGCTCGTCTGTCGAGTCGCCCATCGCCGATACGGTGACCACAACCCGGTGTCCCGACCGTGCACGGTCGCAGATCTTCTTTGCAATGGTGCGGATCTTCTCGGCAGTGCTGACCGAGGAGCCGCCGTACTTCTGGACGACGACGCTGCTGGCTGCCTCGCTCATGCCGATTCAGCCACGTATGCGCCGCGCCGGGCGGGTCTTAGTATCGCCGGGCTGCCAGGCACCTCGGAGATCCGGGCCGCCTCCGCCATCTCGTAGCTGACGGTCACTTCCTGGCCCGTCGTGAGCGCCATTACGGTCGGGCCCGCGCCAGACAGGAAAGCGCCGTGCGCGCCGCCGTTCAGAGCCGCCTCGATGAGACGTGGCAGGGCCGGAAAGGCCTGTCCACGGAGAGGCTGGTGCAGCCGGTCCTGCGTCGCCTGCTTCAGCAATCCGAACTCGCCTTTGTGCATGGCGCTGATCAGCAAGGCGGCTCTGCCTATGTTGTATACAGCGTCCGACCTGGCGATCCTCTCCGGGAGCCTGGCGCGCGACTCATGGGTGTTGGTGCGAAGGTCGGGGATGAATACAACGGCAGTCAGGTCATCGGGGATCGGCACTGTGTCG
>JANQEF010000109.1 GCA_028278465.1 Dehalococcoidia bacterium
TGCGGGCGCCCGGTTGCGGGCCTGCCACGTGAGGCGGAACAGGATGAGGGTTAACGACGTGAGGGTCGCGCCGATGCGCCCAACGCCGCCAGGCAACCATCTTGGCGATGCCCTGTCATCGGTCCAACTCCGGCTAGTGACGGCAGGTCCATGACGGCCCACTGCCCCAACTCGTTGGTCTATCCGGTGACCCGATGCAGAGAACATTTTCCGCTCGCCGCGTTAGAAAATAAATAGCGATGGGCCGGATTTTTGTGTGCCCGTCATCAATTTTGGTCACAGGCAACTGACCGGAGCGATTGTGGCTCCACTTCTCGACTCGATACGAAACCTGTTCAGGCGCAGTCGCCTGACTCAGCCTGAGCGCGCTCTTGAGCTGTACGGCGAGGCGGTGAAGCTGGCGGAGAACGGCCGTCACAGGCAGGCGGTCGAGAAGTTCTCCGCCGCCATCCGACTATCGCCCGACACAGGGAAGCTGTTCCACCATCGCGGCGCATCGTTCGCTGAGATGGGCAGCTTCGACGCCGCCGTTTTCGACTATGACACCGCGGTGAGGCTGACGCCCGCGTACCCGGACACGTACCTGGACCGCGGCAATGTGCGACATGCCATGGGCGAGCCAGAGAAGGCGCTCAAGGACTACTCGGAAGCGATCAGGCTGAGACCGGACTGGGCCGAGGCGCACGCCAACCGGGCGGTGGTCCACGCAGAGCTTGGCGACGATGCCGCCTCGCAAGAGGACGTCCGCAGGGCTGTTTCGCTGGGTGTCGATTCAGAGACCCTGGACGAGATGATCTCCGCCGCGCAAGAGAATCGCCGCGAACCGGGCGTGTGACAGTTGTCAGCGCAGGTCTTCATAGCTTCCGGCCGCCGACGTACACCGTACTCTCAACGCCAACCCGAGATCATTGGCCGAAAACCGGCTGTGCGATAATGTCGCTACTCGAACTGTGCCGGAATCCTGTGGATGCGAACTCGTCGCCACCTGCCGGTACGAAGGAGGTCAGCTATGTCTGACGCAGCTATCGCCGAAGCCGGTCCTGTCACCGTCAGGCGACTCCAGAGAGACGACGCCGAAGCGGTGCGAGAGCTCGACTCGCTGATACTCGGTGAGGACAGGTCCACGACCTGGGCCGAGTACATCGAACGCTTCCTCGCCTTCTCACGGCTCGGAACGCACGCGCTGCCGTGGTCAGGCTCGCAGGTCGCCGAGGTCGAGGAGGGTGTTGTCGGCTTCCTGCTCGCTGAGCGCCAGAGCTCAGGCTACGGCCTGCCGCCCGGCGTGCGCGTGGTGGCGATCGCCGTCCACCCGGATTTCAGGCAGCAGGGGATCGGCAGGAAGCTGGTCGAGGCGCTGCGTGCCGACTCGAAGCGCCAGGGCATCAAGCACATCTACTCGGTGCTGCAGGACCGCGATGAGCGGGACGCCGAGTTCCTGCGGGGATGCGGTTTCGAGTCTGCGCCCGTCAAGGTGTTCGTGGCAGAAGCCTGATCCGACGGTCAACCGGCGCAGCCCCAGCCGAGGCTGAACCATTTGCCGTCCTCCTTGATGTACGGTCCGGCGCCGATGCCCGGGAGGTAGAACGCGCCGTCTCGCCAGCCCCACACCACGGTCGCCGCAGTGTAGCCCGTGAACAGCACCTGTTCGACGACGAACTCGACGGCGCTGTCCTCACCAAGGTCCAGCCGCAGCGACCTGAGTTGCTTACCGAGCGCGTCGGTCTCTCGGGCGCGATCCCTGATCGATGGAGCGCACGTTCCATACCACGTCTCGAAGTCGCTTGAGACCATCGCCCTGGCGCGTACGCGGAGCAGCTCCTGGAGCGCATCTCTGTCCTCTTCCTGCTGCTCTGTCAGGACCCGCGGCGGCCGCGTTGGAACAGGCCTCGGAGTCGGGGTTTCGGTCACAACTGACGCAGGCGTTGCGGTCGACTGCGAAGGTGCGCGTGCGGGGAAAGAAGTTGGAGTGGGCGATGCAGCGATGGCTTCTGCAGTGAATGTGGCGATGGCTTGCTGTCGTCTCAGGGCCGTTGCAGAGACCGCTGCGGCTGTGCTGGACGCCGAGTCAGAGCCGCAGGCCGCGATCAGAGGTGCCGCTACCAGCGACAGCGCCGTTAGCAGTAAAGGCCGCATGTTTCGTGACAGTCTCATTCGCCCTTCCTGGATACCACGAAGACTTGCAGGGTTGCATCGCAATTACAAGGCTGTTCATCAAATGTAGTTGCTGATACAATTACTTTCACCAGCACTAAACTAGCAGCCTTCCGGGCAGCAGAACGGATCCAGCCATGCCGGCTGTCACAGTTGAGAACATACTCGCCTTGCCACGTGTCGAACGGCCTTCGTCCGACTCGAAAGAGCGCCGGGTCAGGGCCGTCACAACTGCTCCATCCGGCTTCGAGGGCGAAGGATTCCCGGTGAGGCGGGCGTTTTCCGGCATCCCGCTGGAGCACCTGGACCCGTTCATCATGATGGACCAGATGGGTGAGGTCGAGTACCGCGCCGGAGAGGCGAAGGGAACTCCCTGGCATCCGCACCGCGGCTTTGAGACGGTGACCTATATGATCGACGGCGTGTTCAAGCACCGCGATTCACAGGGCGGTGGCGGCATGATCTCAGACGGCGACACGCAGTGGATGACCGCCGGCGCCGGGATCCTCCACATCGAGGCGCCGACCGAGGAGATCGTGCTGGAGGGCGGCGTTGTGCACGGCCTGCAGCTGTGGGTGAACCTGCCGAAAGACAAGAAATGGGCGCCGCCTCGCTACCAGGACATCTCACGCAAGAACCTGTCGCTGATCTCGTCACATGACGGCGGCGCGCTGCTGCGGGTGATCGCCGGCGAGCTGAACGGCCACGAAGGTCCGGGCATCACCTACTCGCCCATCACGATGATCCACGCCACGGTCAGTCCCGGCGCTCGTCTCGAGGTTCCGTGGAACCCGAACTTCAACGCGCTTGGCTACGTGCTGGCGGGGAAGGGCAGCGCAGGATCAGCGAGCCAGACTGTGCACACCGGGCAGGCGATCGTCTTTGGCGAGGGCGACCACGTTGTGGTGTCGGCGGACGAGCAGCAGGATGCGCATACGCCTGAACTCGAGGTGATCCTGCTGGGCGGGTTGCCTATCCGGGAGCCGGTGGCGTGGTACGGCCCGTTCGTCATGAACACGCAGGAAGAGCTGGCGCAGGCCTTCTCCGACTACAAGTCGGGCAAGATGGGCGCCATCCCGGCCGACCACTACGTGCCGCACTCCGGCGCCAACGAGGACCAGGCTTAGCGCCGCGGCTGGCCCCTGTCTATTGTCTCGATGATCGCCGGGACG
This sequence comes from Dehalococcoidia bacterium, assembly GCA_028278465.1. Taxonomy (GTDB): domain Bacteria; phylum Chloroflexota; class Dehalococcoidia; order Lucifugimonadales; family Lucifugimonadaceae; genus JAJCYX01. Next base: position 3,324 of record JANQEF010000109.1, read on the forward strand.
AACTGCGGCCACGCGCCGCGCGGCAACTCGTGGCTCATACCTTCGACCACGACCAGCTTTGCTCCGGGGATCAGTTCGGCGGTCTCGACGCCGCCCGCGACATTCACCAGCGTGTCCTCGCTGCCGTGAATCACACAGACCGGCAGGTCCAGCTTCACCAGGGCCTGCCTGTGTTTGCTGTACCGCTCAACTGGATCGCCGGCCATGAAGGTGAGCGAGTGGCGTAGCTGGCCGTTGCGGTCGTCGCACCGCTCCATCATCTCGGCGCGCTTCTTCCACCCGAACTCCTCGTCGAACTCGAAATTCGGCCCCGTGAAGAACCTGTCGGTGTCCACGGCGCGCTGAATCGCTCCCTCGCGGTCAGGCGGCGAAGGTGAACGGATTTGCTCAATCGCCTCTGCGGTGGCCGGCGGCAGCTCTGGATTCCCGGTGGTCGAGGCGACCGAACAGAGCGAGGCGATCGCATCGGGGTGGCGAATGGCTACTCGCTGGCCGATCATGCCGCCCATCGACCTGCCGACCACGTGCGCGGGGCCGTCTGACAGCTCGGCGATCAGCGCCGCGGTGTCGTCAGCCATGTCGTCCAACTCGTAGGGCGGCGTCACCGGCTCTCCCGCCATGGCGCGGGCCACCAGCGCTGCGGGGTCGGGAGCCTCGGCGCCGAAGTTGGTCGAAAGTCCGATGTCGCGGTTGTCGATCCTGACAACCCGGCAGTCTTCGTCAGCGATCATCTGGCAGAAATCGGGATGCCACTCCAGCATCTGGCATCCCGCGCCCGGCACCAGGATCACGGTTCGCGATCCGTCGCCAATGATCTCGTAGCCGATCTCGATGCCGTTAACCGCTGCGACGCTCATGGCTCTCTCCTGCCGTATCGAGGTGTGTACGCGATCTTCTCACGTGACGCCGCGGCGTGCGGCGGTCTCGTCCGGGCCGCGGCTCACCAGTTCAACCACCTCGGTAATGCTGGCGACCGAAGGGCCGTCCCAATCGCGTACGTCCACCCTGAGAACATCCGGGGCTGCTGAGTGACTGTCGAGCAGCACGGCGTCTATGCCGAGCGAGTCTGCGCCCTGCAGCTCGCCGGAGCCGCCATCACCGACGAACAGCGCGTCGTCCGGTCCGATATCCAGGCTGCCGAGCGCTGTCTCGTACATCCGTCGGTCCGGCTTACGGATTCGCTGCTCACAGGAAAAGACGGTCGTGTCGAAGAACGGAGCAAGGCCGGAGCCTGCCCAGATCGCGGGAACGTCGAACACGCAGTCAGATACCAGGGCGAGCTTCGTTTGATTCGAGACAAGGCTCTCCAGCGCTGCGACCGTTTCTGGCTCTGGCGTCACCCACCGTCGCACCGCGTCCCGACGGACCGCAACGCAACGGCGCATCTGCTCGTCCGAGGGCACGATCCCGAACTGCGCAGCAACGTGCTCGACTTCTGCCTCTGAAGAGCCGAAAGAGCCGTTCAGCCTGCCGTCGTTGACCGCCATCCACGGCTCGAAGAAGTCGTCGATGGGCACGCCGAGCGTCTCTGCGACATCGTCCACCATCTGCCTGTACTCGGCCATCGGAGGCGAGGGAACAAGCGTCCCGAACAGGTCGAAGAGAACGGCCTTTTTCACTGCGCGGATGTCTTTCGCTGCGCTGCGTTGTCAGTCGACGCCTCCAGGATGCGCTCCTCAGCGATCTGCGCGTACTCCGGCGACACCTCGTATCCCACGTACCGCCTGCCTCCAGCGGCCGCGGCGATCGCAGTCGCGCCGGAGCCCATGAACGGGTCGAGCACCACCTCGTCGGAGAACGTGTAGAGCTGGATCAGCCGGTGCGGCAGTTTGACCGGGAACGGCGCGGGGTGCCTCGCCCGCTTCGCCGACTGCGGTCCAAAGGTCCAGACGCTCTTCGTGAACTCCAGGAAGTCGTCGCGTTCGATGGTCGGTTCACGGCCCTCCGGCTTCTTCCTGCCGAAGGGTGGTTTCTGGAAGACGAGGATGTACTCGTGCGTGTCACGCAGCGTGGGGTTCGACGCCGACATCCAGCTGCCCCACGCCGTCGAGGTGCCGGCGCCCGCCGCCTTGTCCCAGATGATCTCGCCGCGCATGAAGAAGCCGGCGTCCTGCGCCAGGCCGATGATGATCGAGTGCAGCGGGATGTACGGCTTGCGGCCAAGGTTCGCCACATTGACGCAGGCGCGGCCGCCGTCGATAAGCACCCGGTTCGTCTCGGCCAGCACACTCGCCAGCAGCTCGGAATACTGGTCGAGCGAGAGGTCCTCGTCGTACTCCTTGCCGACGTTGTAAGGCGGCGACGTGACCATCAGGTGGACCGAGCGGTCCGGCAGCTGCGGCATCTGCACACTGGAGTGTACGAATATCCGGTTCGTTGCTTCGGCGGGGAGTTCCTGTTCCGGCCGCGGCTCGATGTCCAGCTCCACCTCGTCCGGCTGCAGCGCGCGAGCGTAGTAGTCGGACGCGTCGTGGCTGATCCGACCGCCTGTGCCGAACGCGCTGGTGCGCGTCGGTGTCCGGTCGTGGTGAGCCGTAGTTTTGCCGTTGCTGGTCAATGGCGCGAGGTCTGGAGGTTGAGGCGGCGGATCCGGTCGCCTGATGCTAGCAGCATGGCAGGCAGTTGTCGCGTCTACTCGCGCTCCGACGGCTGCTACTCGCCGTCTTCGCCGCCGTCCGTCGCCCGGTCCAGCAGCGTGATCAGGTCTACAGCGTTCTTGTCGTCCGCCTCGCCCTTCGCCGAGATGCCCTCGTCCATCATCTGGATGCAGAACGGGCAGCTCACCGCAACCGTCTCGGCTCCCGTCTCCAGGAACTGTTCCGTGCGGATGTGATTCACCCGCTTCCCCGTGTCCTCCATCCACATGCGCCCGCCACCCGCGCCGCAGCAGAACGTCTTCTCTTTGTTGCGAGACATCTCCTTCATCTCGAGCCCCGGGATCTGGCTCATGATGAAGCGCGGCTCCTCTGTCATGCCGTTGTGGCGGGCGACATAGCAGGAGTCGTGGTAGCTGACCGACCCGACGATGCCTTCGCCTGGCTGCAGCCTGCCTTCTCGGAGCAGCTTGCCGACGAACGCCGTGTAGTGCTCGACGTTGTACGAATCGCCCAGCTGCGGATACTCGTTCTTGATCGTATTGAAGCAGTGCGGACAGGTCGTCACGATCTTCTTCACGTCGTAGCGGTTGAATGTCTCGCGGTTCTGCTCGGCCTGCACCTGCCACAGGTACTCGTTGCCCATGCGCCGCGCCGGATCGCCCGTGCAGGTTTCCTCGTCTCCGAGCACGGCGAAGTCGACCCCCGCTTTCTTCAGCACGCGTGCCATCGAGCGCGTCGTCTCCACGCCTCGCTGCACGAGCGCGCCGGTGCAGCCGACCCAGAACAGCACCTCGGCGTCGGGCTTCTCCGCCAGCGTCGGGATGTCGAGCCCTTCCATCCAGCTGGTGCGGGTGAGCGTGGTGCCAGACCACGGGTGGCCGCGCTGCTCGATGCCCTGGAGCGCGGTCAGCGCCGTCTCCGGCCCGCTGCCTTCTTCGAGCACCAGGAAGCGGCGCATGTCGACGATCGTATCGATATGGTTGATCGAGACCGGGCAAGCTTCGACGCATGAGCCGCAACTGGTGCATGCCCACAGCGCCTCGTCGCCCGCTGCATCGTGGACCATCGAGCGCTCAGGCTCGGGAGGCGTTTCACCTTCTGGCGTCAGGTAGAGCGCCGGCGCCCGCTCCTCGGCATAGACGCGCATGTCCTGTATCAGCTTGCGAGGAGAGAGCGGTGTGTCTGCGGCGTACGCCGGACACTGCGACTGGCAACGCCCGCAGTTGGTGCAGGCGTCGAAGCTCAGCACCTGCTGCCACGTCAGGTCTGGCAGGTCCTTCGCGCCGAAGGTCTCCAACGTCTCCAGATCGCCCATCGGCTTGAGTGCGCCGCGAGGCCGGAGCGTACGGAAGTAGGTATTGAGCGAGCTGATGACGATGTGGCTGAACTTGCCGAACTCGGCCGCGGCGTAGACGAAGCCGAGCGTGAAGATGGCGGCGTGCGACCACCACACAACGCGGTGCATATCTTCCATCACCGCGGGCGTCATGCTGATACCGCTCAGCGTCTTGGCGAACAGCCAGCCGATCGGCGACCACGCCGCTGCCGACGTGTCGTACAGCGCGCTCGCGGGGTTCAGCTCAGTTGCGCCGATGCGCAGCCCTTCGATCAGGAAGCCGGTGAAGATCAGCGCGAACAGGAACAGGAGGACGATGCCGTCGTCTGCGAAGGTGTTGAGGCGCTCGGGCTTGATGACGTACCTGCGCCACGCCGCCATGCCGAGCCCGATGGTCGCCAGCAGCCCGCCGAAGATGTCCCATACCAGCGACGTCTGCAGCCGTATGTGGGCCGTCGGGAAGGTCCAGTCCAGGTACTCCTCGGTGTTGAATTCGACGGCGGCGATGATGGTGGCGATGAGGAGGATGGTGAAGCCCCAGAAGATCGCCAGGTGCATGTATCCGGCGTACCGCTCGCGGTTGCGGAACTTGCGATGCCGGAACAGGTCGACCCACGCGTAGACCAGGAACTCGCGCACCCGCACAGAGTGATCGCCTATCTCGGGATACGGTCCGGCGGTCCGCCAGATACGGATGCGCCTGTACAGGCCGTAGATGATGGCGACGACGGCGATGGGAGCGACGAAGTAGACGACCGCGCCAAGCAGCGGATAGCCGATGTTCCAGAAGTCGGTGCGTCCGTCTAGCACGTGTCGCCTGTCGGGGAGCGGGCGGGTCCAGCGTCGAGTGGCGGCCCAGTGTAGCGGTTCACCGAGCTCCCCGAATCTCTATCGCCGCTGCTACATGTTCAGCAACAGGACGAGCGCCGCTGTGCCAAGCCAGAGCAGGATGTTTATGCGCAACGGCCGGTCTGTCAGCAACACGTCTTCCGGCGCCTCGCCGGCGCCCTTGATGTGCATCAGGTACAGATAGCGGAACAGCCCGTAGCCCACGAACGGAATCGTCAGCATCATCGTGTTGTTCTCCGGAACGTTCGATGACTCCGTGATGCCTGACGAGAAGGTGTACAGCGTGTACGCCATAAGGGTCGATGCCGCCACGATCACAAGCAGCTGGTCGAGCAGCTTTTCGCTGTACTCGCGCAGTATCGCCCTTTGGCTCTGGGCAACGTCGCCTGCGGCCACCAGCTCGGAACGCCGCTTGACGAGCGCGATGAACAGCGCGCCGAGCGCAGTCACGACATAAAGCCACGGCGAGATGTTGAGCGGCAGTTCGGCCGGTTCCAACCCTCCGAACCCGAAATCTGTGCCGTTGATCGCCAGCGTCCCGGCGACGGCTCGCAGCACGAACCCTGCCGAGACCGACATCACGTCGAGGATCACCTCGTTCTTGAGCACGACCGTGTAGGCGAGGTTGAGCGAGATGTAGCCGAAGCTGACAGCCAGGAGAGGGACGTTTATCACCGCGGTCGCGGCAAGACCGCCGGCGGCCAGCAGGGCGGCGGTTGTCCAGGCGAGCTGTGGCGACACAAGTCCCGCGGCGATCGGCCGGTATCGCTTCTTCGGATGACGGCGGTCCTGTTCGACGTCTCGCAGGTCATTGAACAGGTAGACGGCGCCGGACAACGCGGAGAAAGCCGCGAAGGTGATCAGCGCCTTGGCGACGATGATGAAGTTGCGGTCAAGGTTGTCGCTGTCCCACCAGATGTTGATCGTGAAGAACAGCGGAACAAGGACGAGCCCGTTCTTGACGGACTGCTTCGGCCGACAGGCGCGAGTAAGGTTCTTGAGCGTGCTGAATGAGATCACTTGGGTTTGGACGTCATCGGCGACCATACAGCGATCATAGGTAGCGTTGGCCCGAGAGGTCAACGAATGGCGATGCAGATGTGCGATGAGTGTTCGCACCAATAGAACAAGACTCGATCAACTCCTCGTCGCGAAGGGTTTCGCGTCGGATGCAGACTCGGCGGCCCGAATGATCATGGCTGGCGCCGTTTCGCTGGGTGGCAAGGACGCCGCTGCAGTGCTGACGCCAGGCATGCTGGTCGGCGCCGATGTCGAGCTGACCGTGTCTGAGCCCGCGAAGTACGTTTCGCGCGGTGGCCTGAAGCTGGAGCGCGGCCTCGACGCGTTTGAGATCGACGTCTCGGGGCTGATTGCGCTCGATATCGGCGCGTCGACCGGCGGCTTCACCGATTGCCTGCTGCAGCGCGGCGCTGCTCGCGTCTACGCGGTGGATTCCGGCCGCGGGCAGTTGCATTCGCGGTTGCTTGCAGACGAGCGTGTCGTCAGCATGGAGCGCACGAACGCTCGAAAGCCTTTCACGCTGCCGGAGAAGGTGCAGATCATAGTCGCCGATGTCTCGTTCATCTCCCTGCTCGCCGTGCTGCCGCCTTCCATGGAGCACCTCGACGCTGGCGGCCGCTGCGCGGCTCTGCTCAAGCCGCAGTTCGAGGCGAGACGCGACGAAGTACCGCGCGGCGGGGTGATTGAAAACGAGGCGGTGTTGAGCCGGGTGGTCGAGAGGTTCACCGCCGAAGCTCCGGGACGCGGACTCAGGGTCACGGGGATCGTAGATTCACCGATAACCGGCGACCGCGGAAACCGGGAGTTCCTGGTGCGGATCGAGAGGACGTGACCCGGCGTCGTCAGGGTGCGTTTGAGACCACGGGCTGCCACTGAGGGGCTGACTGGAGTAAGAGTCATCACTTTCCCCCGGCCAGGGGCGCAGATGGCGATGTGAATCTTCGTTGACCTGCAAGTGACTGGAGCCTAGAATTCCAGTTAAGAGGCGGTTAAGTCGCAGTTACGGTCGAACCCCCCACTGGCGGCGTTGCGCCTCTTTATTTGCGTCGCGTAAACGCCTGATGTCCGGGAAATACGTGCAGTTGCAACCTGAGACCGGTTTCAAGACGGCGCTCAATCTCAACGGCGACACCGATTCGCCGGCAGTGGACCTTAACCGGGATGACAGGCCCCGGGAAGCCTGTGGCATCGTCGGCGTCTTCAGTCCCGGCCACGATGTAGCCCGCTCCACCTACTTCGCTCTGTTCGCACTGCAGCACCGCGGCCAGGAGAGCGCCGGAATCGCTACCTCCACCGGCGACGCGATCCGTCTTCACGCCCGCATGGGCCTCATTAGCCAGGTCTTCAAGGAAGAGGACCTGGCCGACCTTCCCGGCCATCTCGCCATTGGCCATACACGCTACTCGACGATGGGCGGTAGCAAGCAGCACAACGCGCAACCGCTCATCACCGACGGGCCGCGCGGCCGCATAGCGGTCGGCCACAACGGCAACGTAATCAACGCAACCGAGCTCCGGGAGGAGCTTGCCGAGCAGTGGGGCGTGAACTTCGACCGCACGTCGGACACCGAAGTGATCGCCGAGATGTTCGCCAGAGCGCCCGGCCGGGACTGGTTCGAGGTCGCCTGGTACGCCATGCGCAGGCTCAAGGGCGCGTACTCGCTGGTGATCATGTCGAAAGACGAGTTGATCGCGGTGCGCGACCCGCTGGGGATTCGCCCGCTGTGTCTTGGCAAGCTTAACGGCGGCTACGTCGTCGCATCGGAGACCGCTGCGCTCGACAACATCGGCGCCACCTTCATCCGCGAGCTGCAGAACGGCGAGGCTGTTGTCATCAACAAGGACGGCATCGAGGCCAGGGTCTGGCCGGCGGCCCGCAGGACGCACTCGATGTGCGTGTTCGAGCAGATCTACTTCGCCAGGCCGGACAGCGTTCTGAACGGCCAGCTGGCGTACGACTCGCGGCGTCGTATGGGCGCCGAGTTGTATCAGGAAAACCCGGTCGAAGCCGACCTGGTGATCGGTATCCCCGACTCCTCGATTCCTCATGCCATTGGCTATGCCAACGCCTCCGGCATCCCGTTCGGCGAGGGGATCATCCGCAACCGCTATGTCGGCCGCACATTCATCGAGCCGGACCAGCGGATGCGTGACGTCGGCGTCCAGATGAAGTTCAACGTGATGCGCAGCATCATTGCCGGCAAGCGCATCGTGGTTGTCGACGACTCGATCGTCCGCAGCACGACCACGGTTCGCGTCATAAATATGATCCGCGACGCCGGCGCCCGCGAGATCCACGTCCGCGTGGCTGCCCCGGCGATCATCTCCACGTGCCACTTCGGCGTCGATATGGCGACCATGGCGGAGCTCATCGCCGCGAACAAGACGGTCGACGAGATTCGAGACCACATCGGGGCCGACTCGCTGGCGTACCTGAGTGTCGACGGCCTGAAACGCGCCGTGCAGGTCGAGGACGATAGCTACTGCAAGGGCTGTTTTACCGGCCGTTATCCCATAGCCGTGCAGCTGGAGATGGACAAGCTGGCGCTGGAGCCGGCGGGCGTTTAGGCAGCTCGGCCAGTTGCGGCGCACCGGTCGCAGGCCCAGGCAGATCCCATCATCGCTGCACACGGGTGCTGGCGCCGGGTCCGCGGCATATACTTGCTTCTTCGTCCAATCTTTATCCGTTAGCGCGCCGGACATATGCTCCGACCACCTGCGGAGACGGCGTACATGAAACCGGGAGACGAAGCCACGACAGCCGGGATGACATACCGCGACGCTGGAGTGGACCTCGATGCGGCCGCCGCCGCCAAGGTCCGCATCATGGAGCTTGCGAAGAGCACGCTCGGCTCGAGCGTCGTATCTGCGCAGGGCGG
>JANQEF010000167.1 GCA_028278465.1 Dehalococcoidia bacterium
AGTAGTTGTCTGATGTGGCGTAGACCACCGCGTACTTCAGGTCGTCCGGCGCATCGACCGCCTTCGCGTGTACCTGCGCGGTGTCACGGTGACTGAGCCACAGCGCCAGCGCGCCGCCGCCAAACGTCGGATCGTCCGTCGAGATCGTGAAGCCGATCCGCAGGTGGACCGAGGAAACGCCGTGGTAGTCGGCGTAGTAGCTGCCGAGCGCCTCGCCATAGGCCTTCGACGTGCCGTAGTAGCCGGAAGGGCGGATAGGGATCGTCTCGTCCAGCAGTGGGTACGGGCGCTTCACCTTGTCGAACTCACCGGCCATGATGTAGCGGTACGGCTCGTCGAGGTAAAAGCCGCCGGTGGCGTGCTGCGAGCTGCCGTAGACGACCCGCTTGACGCCGCCGATGCGCGCCGCTTCGAAGACGTTGTAGGTGCCTACGAAGTTGTTCTTGAGCGCTGATGCCCAGTCCGCAGTGGCGCTGCGGTCGGCTGCGAGGTGAACGACCGCGTCCTGCCCTTCGAACGCCGGCAGAATCGAGTCAAGGTCCGAGATGTTGCCCTTGAAGTTACGCTCGTCAGGGATGCCGTCTGCGCCGTAACGTGACAGGGACGACAGCTCGTAGCGTTCTTCGAACTCCTGCCTCAGCGCCGAGCCAACGACGCCGCTTAGACCGGTTACAAGGACACGTTTCTTCGTCATCGGCTCACCTTTCGGGTTCTGCGTGGTTGTTGTTCAGGCGTGTGCGGCTTCGCCAAGCACGTGCACCGCTTCGCCGGTTGTCAGCGCCCGCTGGATACTCTCGACCAGCCGCTGCGCCGACTCGGCGCTGATCTCGACGGCCACGCGGCCGTTCGGCCGGTCAGGGTCGTGGACGAAGTCGATGATGAGGGCGTGGTCCATAGGCGCCTTGAACGGGTGATCGAAGTAGACGTTCGCCTGGCTAATGTCCATCCAGCCGTCCGGCCCCTTTGCCACGCCGTCCATCTCAGCCTTCTCAACGATCCACGAACACATCGGGTTTGCTCCTTTTTTGTTCTTCCTTCCGGGCTTCGGGTGTCGGCTTGCGGTCGCGAGTCAGATGATGGGTCGTCGGTGACGCCATCCTGAGCCTGTCGAAGGGTGCGCGACGTCCCGGCTGCACCGGGACCGGGCGCAGCAAGCGACGCCCCTACCAGACAGCCACCCCTTCACCCCAGGTGCTTCTTGTAGAACCGCAGTACCTCGCCCCATGCCTCCGTCGCTTGCACCGGCCGGTAGCTCGGCCGGTCGACAGCGAAGAAGCCGTGGCCCGCGCCGTCGTAGCGGTGAAACTCATAATCCTTTCCGTGCTTCTTCAACTCTTCTTCGGTCCTGTCCACATCCTCCGGCGTCGGCGACTGGTCCTCGTTGCCGAAGATCCCCAGCATCGGACAGCTCATATCTGCCGTGTAGTCGATGGGCGCAACCGGCTGGCGCTCAGTCAGCTGGTCAGCCGGAGCGATCACCCGCCCGCCCCAGCAGTCGACCGCGGCGTCGAGCTCCGGGATCCGGCACGCCGCGAGATACGTCTGGCGCCCACCCGAGCAGAACCCGATCATGCCCACTTTGCCGTTCGAGTATGGAAGCTCTCTCAGGTACTCCATGGCGCCCCGGGCATCGCCGATGAACCGGTCGTCCGGCACTCCGCCGGCGGCACGGGCCACCGCCGCAACCTCGTCTGGCTCGCCGGGCCCTTCACGGTGGTACAGGTTGGGGCAGATGGCGTTGTAGCCGTAGTGCGCGAAGCGTCGGGCGATCTCCTTCGTCGCATCGTCCCAGCCCGGCATGTGGTGGACGACGATCACGTTCGGGAACGGGCCGGGTCCCAGCGGACGGGCGAAGTAGGCGCTGATGCGGTCACCTTCGTGGCCCTCGTGCATCACGGTCTCGGCTATCAGGCCTTCGTAGGTCGTCATGGCGCTCCTCCTGCGGATCGAGCGGCTTGATCTCTCAGGGACTCGCAGGCCGGTGAGCAGGTTCAGTACCCGATGACGGCTCGCGAGTGGGCGACATGATAGCGCGGAAGACCGCTGCGGTACGGCTCGCCGAAGAATAGAATTGAGCGCACGGCCGTGAACCCCTCAGGAGCCAACTTGAAGCCGCAAATCCGTGCTAAGTTTCGACTTGCCGCTGTCACGGCGGCGGTGCTGGTTGCCGTCGCCTGCGGCGGTGGTGACGATTCGCCCACGTCAGACCCAACAGCCACAGCTGTGGACTCGACGTCCGGCAACCAGCAGGTCGCGGCACGAGGCGACGCCGAATCCGGCCGCAAGCTCTTCACTCGCGAGGGCTGTTCTGCCTGCCACCGTATAAACAGCGACCGTCTCGTCGGTCCTGGCCTGGCGGGCATCGACAAGCGCGGCGATGATGCCTACATCAGGAAGTCGATCACGCAGCCCGGCGCCGACGTGGTTGAGGGCTTCAACAACGTGATGGCCGAGTTCTCGAATTTGAGCGATGAGCAGGTCGACGACCTTGTCGCTTACCTCAAGACGCTCGAATAGCTCTAGGCATCTTCACGGCGCGAGCGCGATCACCAGCGCGCCCGCTGCCACCGACCCCGCTCCGGCCGCCCTCGTACGCGTGACCTGCTCCTTCAAGATCAGCGCGCCCATCACGACGCCGACGCCGATCGCCAGCTCTCGGAACGGACCGACGTAGCTCACCTGCGACAGCCGCAGCGCGCTCAGCACCAGCGCGTAGGCGAGGAACTGCAGCAAACCTCCGGCGACGATTGTCTTCCAGTGAGCGCGCATCTCTCCGGTGAACTGTTGCCTCGAGTACGTTCGGTGGATCAGCGCCAGCGTGCCGAGCGAGCCGCCGGCTGTGAGGAAGAACATGTACAGCACCGGCGTCACATGCTCCACGCCCCGCTTGTCCAGCACCGAGTAGGCGCCGTTGACCACGCCCGTCGCCACCGCGAACATGACGCCGCGGTCGATGCGAAAGCCACCAACACCTGCCTTCACGCCGTCGCCGCTTCGGCTGCTCAACCCGACCAGGATGATCCCGGCGAGGATCAACGCCATGCCGAAAGAGGCGAGCACGGAGACCGTCTCGTCGAGCAGCAGCACGCCGAGAACCGGGATCAGCGTAAGACCGAGGCCGCGTGCCATTGGATAGACGATCGAGAGGTCGCCGTAACGGTACGCTCGGCCAAGGGTGAAGAAGTAGAGGATGTGCAGCGCGATCGTGCCGCCGATGAAC
>JANQEF010000033.1 GCA_028278465.1 Dehalococcoidia bacterium
CCTCTCCCTTAGGCCCTCTCCCATCAAGGGAGAGGGAGACGAACGTCCCGGCGCTGCCGGGACCGGGCGAGGCAGCTTCGTCAGGTCAGATCCCTCACATACGTTCGGGATGACAAGAAAATGAAACAGATACGCGAAAAGGTGTTTGAAGGCGAGAGGCTCACCCCTGAGGAGGGCCTCTACCTCATGGAGCAGGCCGAGCTCCTCGACCTCGTGCCGCTCGCCCAGAAGATTCGCTACTACCACAACCCGGAGCAGCGGACCACATTCGTCATCGACACCAACCTCAACTACACCAACCTCTGCGACGCCTACTGTTCGTTCTGCGCCTTCTACCGCACCGACCCGAACGACCCCTCCGCATACACCTACACCGTCGAGCAGATCATGGAGAAGATCGGCCGTGCCCGCGACCACGGCGTGCGCACCGTGCTGATGCAGGGCGGCCTGAACAGCGACATCCCGTTCGACTACTACCTGGAGATGGTGCGAGAGTGCCGGCGCCTCTACCCGGAGGTCATGCCGCACTTCTGGTCGGCGCCGGAGATCATGAAGATGAGCGAAGTCTCCGGCCTCTCGCTCCACGAGGTGTTCCAGGCGCTGTGGGACGCCGGTCAGCGCACCATGCCTGGCGGCGGCTCGGAGATCCTGTCTAACGAGGTCAAAGCGGTCATTTCCCGTTTCAACCCTAAGGAGACAGTCGATAAGTGGACCGACGTGCACGTTGCCGCCCACAGGATCGGTTTCAAGACCACGGCGACGATGATGTACGGCCATGTCGAGAAGGACGAGCACATCATCGAGACGCTCACTCACATCCGCGACGTCCAGGACAAGGCGCTCGAAAACGGCAACGGCGGCGGTTTCACAGCCTTCATCCCGTGGTCCTACAAGCGCGACAACACGGCGCTCGCAAAGCAGGTGAAGGAAGAGGCGGGTGCCAACAAATACCTGCGCGTCATCGCCCTGTCCCGCATCATGCTCGACAACCTGCCGCACATCCAGGCCTCGTGGTTCTCAGAGGGCAAGAAGACCGGGCAGGTGGCGCTGCAGTTCGGCGCAGACGACTTCGGCGGCACGCTTTTTGATGAGAACGTTATGCTGGCGGCCGGGTTCTACAACCGCACGTCGACGGACGAGGTGAAGACGCTGATCAGCGAGGCAGGTTTCACTCCGGCGCAGCGCCTGACGAACTACGAGATCGTCGAGGTGTTCGACGACCACAAGCCTGAACTCCGCATCCCCGTTTCAGCCGAATGAGGCCAGCCTCTTTTCCGCCTAGAGCGTGAGCTTGACACGACGGTGTCAGCGAACAGCTGGAGCCAACCCAGGAAGAACAGCTTTGACAGAGATCACCTTCGGACACAGCCCTGACGCAGACGACGCCTTCATGTTCTACGCGCTGGCGAAGGAGCATGTGACCATCCCCGGCCACGCCGTCGGCCACCACATGGAGGACATCGAGTCGCTCAACAACCTGGCCGACGTCGGCGAGATCCCGGTCACAGCGATCTCGGCCGCGCACTACCCGGCCGTTGCCGAGAACTATCGCATCATGTCCTGTGGCGCCTCGGTAGGGCGGAACTACGGCCCGGTGGTCGTCTCCGGCAAGTCGATGAAGGAGAAGGAGCTGCTGGGCAAGGTGATCGGCGTGCCGGGCGAGTTCACGACGTCGTGGCTGCTCTACCGCATCTTCGCCCCGCCGTACGCCGAGGCGAAGTTCTACAACTTCGACGAGGTTGGACCGGCGGTCAAGGACGGCGAGGTCGATGCCGGCATCCTGCTACACGAAGGGCAGATCCTGTACGAGCAGCAGGGATTCCACGGCGTAATGGACCTCGGCAAGCGCTGGTTCGAACGGACTGAGCTGCCGATCCCGCTCGGACTGGACCTGGTCAACCGAAACCTGGGCGAGGAGCTTTCGCAGCAGGTGGCGGACGCGCTGAAGGCCAGCATTGAGTTCGCTCACGCCCATGAGGACGACGCGCTCGACTACGCGCTCGGTTTCGGCCGCGGCATCGATCGCGAGGACGGCCGCAAGTTCGTGCGCATGTACGTGAACGAAGACACCGTCGATATGGGCGATGAGGGCGTTGCTGCGCTGGAGACTCTGTTCGGCATGGCCGCGGTGCGGGGCATCATCGACCGTGTGCCGGAGATCGACCTGGTGCAGGCGAAGTGACCGAGTGGCCGGACCCGCCGCGGCTGGTGGTCGTCGATGACGACACCGAACTGCGGCCGGTCTTCGAAGTCCCATCTGAAACGCTCTACGCCCTGATCGACCGCAATCGCGACTATCTCGGCGAGTTTCTCGACTTCGCAACTCCGGAATACGCGCTGGAGCATGCGGTCCGCTACGCCGACCAGAGCCGCGAGAACTGGGGGCGCAAGGGCGAACAGGCCTACGCCATAGTTCACAGGAGGAGACCCGCGGGCACGATCGGCATGCACCGCTACGGCTCCCGCAACCGCGCTGTCGAGATCGGCTACTGGCTCGACGCCGGGCTGCAGGGCAGCGGCATCATGACTCGCTCCGTGGCGAAGCTGACGGAGGTTGCGTTCGAGCAGCTGGGCGTGAACCAGGTGAACATCAGCGCAGACGTGGCCAACGGTCGCAGCCGTGCCGTGGCTGAACGCGTGGGCTTCCGCTTCGACGGCGTCACTCGCCAGTGGCTGCTGAACGCAAAGGGCAAACTTGCAGACATGGCGCGCTATTCGCTTCTTCGGACAGAGTGGGAAGAGAACCGGACGTGAGCATAGAGCCGCCGATGCCGGAGCAGATCAGGGTGGACGACGAGATCCTGCTCCAGCGCTCTTTCGACACACCGGCTGAGGTGGTGCACGAGCTGGTTCACCAGAACCTCGAGCACCTGGGCAGGTTCCTGGCATGGGCGCGGCCGGACTACGACGTCGAGGGAGTGCGGGCGTTCCAGCAGGCGGGGCGTGAGAGGTGGAACGAATCGGGCGAGCACGGCTATTCGATCTTCTACAGGGACGAGTACGCGGGCGCTATCGGCATGCGCGGGTTCGACTCACCGGTCGGCGCGGCGTCGATCGGCTACTGGCTGTCTGCACACCTGCAGGGCAACGGCATCATGACCCGTAGCGTGAGCGCGCTGATCAGGCTCGGGTTCGAGACTTACGACCTGAACCAGGTGATTATCAGGGCTGCGCCCGCGAACGGCCGCAGCAGAGCGATTCCTGAGCGGCTGGGCTTCGTTGAGACCGGTATCGAGCGGCAGATGGCGAAGAACGTGAAGGGCGAATTTCTGGACCTGGTGATCTACTCGCTGCTCAGGTCCGAATGGCAGGGATAGACGCTCCGCTCCAATAGCAACGACGACTTTTTCCGCACGGCACTTCTAACCGCACCCGAATCACGGTAAATTCACTCGCGGCGATCTCGTGCGGCAGTCCTGCCCCGCATCCTTGTCGGCGGCAGACTCGGAGCGCATGTCCACGAGACACCGTAGCGATCGCCGACTGAGTCGCTCCAGGCATCACCCGGGAGAGCCATGACCGCCGGACCACCGGCCTCGGACCAAACGCTTAGCCGCAGGCTAGGCGTCTTCGAAATGACCGCCACCGGCGTCGGCATCATCCTTGGCGCCGGTATCTACGTCCTGATCGGCGAAGCAGCCGGCCTTGCTGGCAACGGCGTTTGGCTGCCGTTCCTCGTCAGCGCTGTCGCAGCAGCCTTCACCGGCCTCAGCTATGCCGAGCTCGCATCGCGCTTCCCACGCGCAGGCGCCACTTTCGAGTACACACGACAGGCGTTCGGTCCAAAGGTCGGCTTCGTCGCCGGCTGGACGATGCTGTTCGCCGCCATGATCCAGGTTTCGGCGGTGGGAATCGGCTTCTCCGGTTACCTCGCTGACATCACGAATACGCCAAGAGTGCCGGTGACCATCGGCCTCATCGCCGCCTCTTCGGTCGTGCTGTGGCTCGGAGTGCGCGAATCGGTGCGATTAGGCATCATCTTCGCTCTGATCGAAGCGTTCGGCCTCACACTCGCCATCGTCGTGTCCGCCCGCTTCGTGGGCGACGTCGACTACCTGCAGTTCGCCGGCGGCTTTCCCGACGTGATGCAGGCGTCGGCGCTGCTGTTCTTCGCGTTCCTGGGCTTCGAGCAGATGGCGAACATGGCGGAAGAGGCGAAAGACCCGCAGCGCAACCTGCCTCGCTCGATAGTGTTCGCAGTCTCGATCATCACCGTCGTCTATATGCTGGTGGCGATCACCAGCGTGAGCGCAGTCGACTGGCGAGACCTGGCTGCCTCGGACGCTCCGCTAGGGCTCGTCGTCGAAACAGCAACAGGGTCCGAACTATCCGACCTGCTCTCGATAATCGCGCTCTTCGCGACGGCGAACACAGTGCTTTTCGGTCTGATGGCGGCGTCTCGGCAGGCGTTCGGGATGGCTAGAGCGGGCGCGTTGCCGGCGTCGCTGGCGCGGCTGTCCCGTTCCAGGCACACGCCGCTGGCCGCAATCATCGTCGTGACCGCAATTTCAGCGCTCTTCTCATTTGCCGGAGATATCGGCCGCGTGGCCCAGATGAGTAACGCCGCCGTATTGATAGCGTTCATACTCGTGAACGCATCGCTGCTTAAGATGGCCACGGGCAGCAAAACGACAGGCGGCGTCGCCAGCCGCTGGAAACTGTGGTCGATCCCCGTCGTGCCGGTCCTTGGAGTAGCGACCTCCGGCGTCATGCTCGGCTACACCGGCACAATCCCGGTATTGCTTGCGCTTGCACTCGTCGGCAGCGGCATTATCGTCGCCGCATTTCGCAGTCGCATTGACACTCGCATGCGGAACGACAATAGCGCGAACGATTCGACGCGTTAATTCCACATCGCGATTAACAGACTGCGGTATACGGCCAGAACTGTTGAGGGTTCGCCGGTATTCGACGCTAGCCGGTGTACTTGAACTTGTTCGAGCCGGTCCGCTCGAACTCCGGCATGGAGCGCAACACTGCGCCGACCATCGTTCCGGGCCTTGCTACGCCCAGGTTGGTGCCGTCTGAGTTCAGCGCATCGATCACGTCCTGCGCGGAGAGATCGGTCTTGCGCTTTTTGCCGAGTTCAAGCGCCTTGGCCTGGACCTTCGCCTTGCGTGCGGCCGCTCCAGCCCTGCTGGACGAGCCAGAACGAGAGCCAGTTCGCAGCGTGTACATCACGCGGTCTTCGTCGGCGGCGATCCTCACCTTGCGTCCGGCCACCCTCGCCGCGTAGCTTACCCGCGGGCGAAGCTTCTTGACCGTCTCGTTGCCCTCGGGCACCAGGGCAAGGACCTGGCCAGGCTTCAGACCCGCTATCGAGTCTATGAGCTTCTGGGTCTCCGGCGACCTCTGCCGGCGTCCCCTCGGTGTCTTCTTCATGTCTGCGAGAGTGGCTTCTACAATCTTCATTCGGTTATCTTTCGTCTTTGACTTACGATATCAGCACAATCATTGGGGCTGGCCAATATCACCCTTGTAGCGCATGCTATTTCAGTTATGTGAAATAGGCAATTCCAAACAGCGCCAAATACCGTTGTCAAAGAGAAAGCCGTCTTTTCGCCGGTTGTCCCCCCTCAACAACCACGCCAGATCGACACGACGCGGGGCGATCTTAATACGATCTGCGCTGTAGACATAAAAAAAACGTAAATAATCCGTTACTTCGTGGTCCTGGCAATGACGCCACGGATTGAGAAACGGGGAAAACGGCGCTTCCCGGCTAGATCCCGGCGGTCTCGAGCGCGGTTTCCAGCTGGTCGAGAGTGAACGGCTTCGCCAGGAACTGGTCTGCGCCGAGGTCTTTGACGCCTTCGCGGTCGTTTGCGTTGGCGTGCGCGCTCATAACGATAATGTGGCCCGGTCTCGGCGCATCGCCGCTTCGCAGCCGCCGCAGAACCTCGATGCCGTCCATCACCGGCATCATCAGGTCGAGGAACAGCAGGTCGGGGCGTTCTTCGCGCAATCTTTCGAGTCCGTCTGCGCCGTTGCTGGCGCTCTTCACGTCCTCGTGCCCGAACGCTTCCAGCATCGAACTCACCGCCATCAGCGTTGTCGGGTCGTCTTCGACTATCAGCACAGAGGCCATGCGGTTTCTCGGGCCCGATCTTCCGCTGGTGCGGCAAGGCGCGGGCGGTCCGTGGCGATCAGAAGGGCGACTCGCGGCCAACGGCATCCGCCAGGTCTGTCAGGCGGAACGGCTTCGACAGCACCAGGTCGATGCCGAGGTCCTTCAGGTTCCCCTCGGGCACCGGGTTCTCCATCGCTGTCATCAGCACCACCTTGGACGGCCTCGAGTACTGCGAGCCGCTACCCAGCCGACTCAGGAACTCCATGCCATCCACCATCGGCATCACAAGGTCCAGCAGCAGGATCTCGGGACTGTTCGACTCCAGGTAGCGCAAACCCTCCTCGGCGCCCGTGGCCGAGATGATCTTGAACCCGCCTATCACGTCGAGTCCGGCCTCGATTGCTGCGCGCACCGAGTCCTCGTCTTCGACGATGAGGACTTCGGTCTCTGCGACAGGTTCGGGCGCGCTCTCCAACATGCTTTTCTTCACCTTTGACGGACCGCCTGAGCCCGGTTTTGCGGGCGGTCACGGACAGATATGGTCGGAACTGTGCCCGGCATTCGCTGCACAGGCAGTGCGAACCGCCGGATTATACGATTACCCTCATAGAGGCCTTTGCCGACGCGCATTCGTGCCCAGGCGAAAAATGCGCAGCGCTAGCGGCCCACGGAACAAGACTTCGCAGACGCTACAAGAGACCGCTATGGACCACTTCGCTTGAGAACATATCAGCAGAACCCGTTTGGCGGCAGTTTGAGCGGCGCACCGGTAACGGTGGCGCTTGTGGCGATCAACGTCATCGTCTTCCTGCTTCTCACCGCCACCGGAGGCTCGCAGGACAGCGTCAACCTGTACCGGTGGGGCGCGAAGTACGGACCGGCGCTGGCGGACGGCGAGTGGTGGAGGCTGGTGCTGCCGATCTTCATGCACATCGGCTTCTTTCACCTCCTGACCAACGCCATCGGCCTGCTCATCTTCGGCTCAATGGCCGAGCGGCTGCTGGGCAGCCCCGCTTACCTTGCCATCTACCTCATGACCGGCGTGCTCGGCAACGTCGCCAGCTTCGTCATGTCCCCCGCGCTGGGTGCGGGAGCTTCAGGCGCCGTGTTCGGCGTGATCGGCGCATTCGCCGTCTACCTCGCGCTGAACCGGCAGGTGATGGGTGAGG
>JANQEF010000305.1 GCA_028278465.1 Dehalococcoidia bacterium
CTACGCCGCGAGGTGCGCAACTGCCTGTCCAGGTTGCTGAACGGCTCGTCCATCAGCACAGCGACGGGCGCCGGCGCCAGCGCACGTGCGAGCGCAACCCGCTGCTGCTGCCCGCCCGAAAGCTCGTGCGCGTACCTGCTCTCGAGCCCTCGCAACCCGGTCAGCTCGATCATCTTACCGACCTGGGCATCTCGAACCTTGCTATCCATCCCCGACAGGCCGAACTCGATGTTCGCCTTGACCGTCAGGTGCGGGAAGAGCGCGTAGTCCTGGAAGACGAGGCCGACTCGCCGCTTGTCCGGCGGGACATGGGCGAAGGCGGAAGCGACCAGCCTGCCGCCGATCCGCACGTAACCAGACTGGACCTTCTCGAAACCGGCGATAACCCGCAGCGCGGTGGTCTTGCCGACGCCGCTGTGGCCGAGCAACGAAACGAACTCGCCGGCCTGCACCTCGAAATCGAAGTTAGATAGCGCGGGCTGATCGGCGGCCTCGTACTTGACCGTCACATCCTCGGCCTGCAGCACCGCGCCGCGGCTGGCAGGCACGTCCTTCGGGGAATCGGGTAGTACCTGCGCGGTGGGGTCGAAGGTGGTCATGGCTCAACGATTTTCGCGCTCAAGCGCGGTCGCCGCTTCGATACGAGCCATCGCGTAAGACCATGTATGCGGTCGGTATCCCTGCGAGGGCAATCAGCAGTAGCGATGCTGCGGCCGTGCGTGCGAAGAAGGCATCGACCGAGGCATCCCAGATCACCGTTGCCAGGGTCTTGAAGCCTATCGGGCTCAGGATCAGCGTTGCCGGCAGCTCCTTCATCGTCAGCAGGAACACCATCGCTGCGCCGGCCAGCATGCCAGGCATCACGATCGGGAGAGTGACGCTCAGCATTACTCGCCACGGCTGCCGCCCGAGACCCTGCGCCGCCTCCTCGATCCTCGGGCTCACTTGCATTAGCGAGTACTTGATCGCTCCGACCGCTGCCGGCATGAAGAGAACGACGTATCCGAACAGCAGCAGCCAGTTCGACTGGTAGACGGGCCGGGCGTAGTTGACGCCGAAGAAGACTAGCGAGATGGCGACGACGATGCCCGGCAGGCCAAACCCGATGTGTGTCACCCGCTCGATAACTCGGCTCGGCCACCAGTTGCGATAGCGGACGGCAAGCACGGCAACCGGCAGCGAGAGCGCCACGGCGAGTAGTGCTGCCACCAGAGATATCGAGATCGAGTTCAACGCCGGTTCGAGCAGCGGCGTCATCGACTGGTCGCGCACGAGCCCGCGCACCAGCCACCATGCCAGCACGCCGACCGGGATGAGCAGCCCGGCCACGACCGGCAGCATTACGACCCCGAGGATCGGCCAGCGCCACCCGCCGAGGTCCGTGTCTCTCGCTGGTCGCACGGAGCCGACTGTGCTCCTGTGATAACGGGCGCGTCCCCGTGAGATGCCTTCGCCCGTAAGCAGCATGATGGCAAAGAAGACGAGCACCAGAGAGAGTCCGGCTGCGACCGACCTGTTGAGCGCCGACTCGTACTGGTTGAAGATTGCGAAGGTGAAGGTCTCATACCGCATCAGCGCCACCGCGCCGAAGTCGCTGAGCGTGTACAGGGCGACCAGCAGAGCGCCCGCTGTCAACGCCGGTTTCAGGATCTGAAGGGTGACCGTGCGGAACGTCTGCACCGCGCCGTAGCCCATGCTGCGCGCCGCCTCTTCCAGTGCAGGATCGAGCCTGCGCAACGCACCGCGCACCGACAGGAACACGTACGGGTAGGTCATCAGCACGAGGACGAAGGTGGCGCCTCTCAGTCCGTCCAGGCGGGCGATGCGGTCGACGCCGAACGCCCCGAGCCAGCCTTCGAGCACACCGCCGACACCGAAAAACTCGATCGCCGTTGTGGCCATCACGAAGCTCGGGATAACCAGCGGCAGAACGACGGCAACCGTGATGGTCCGCCGGAATGGCATGTTTGTGCGGAGCGTGAACCACGCGAGCAGCGTGCCGATGACCGTCGAGAAAACCGTGACGATGCCAATGAGCAGCGCTGTGCGGATCAGCACCTCCGCGGTGCGGGTCCGGAACACGAAGTCCCACGTCTCCGATCCGCCGTCGATCGCCCTGACTACCAGGTAAAAGGCAGGCAGCAGCGCCGCTGCGCCGATCGCCACGCCTATGCCCAGCAACGGCCACGGTGGCCGCTGTCTTGGCATCGCGCGCATCAGTTGCAGGCCAACCGGTTTGAGGTCACTGGCTACAGTCATGCCAGTACCCGCCCGATGCCCCGAGCCGAACGTTCTTCATCGGAGAAAGCGCAGAAAAAGAGCCGGCGGAAGGCGCGTTTGCCCTCCGCCGGATCCCCCTCGGCAACTCGGTTGACGGTCAACAGGTCACAGCAGTTTTCTGCGGCCGCCGGTTGTCTACGAAAGCGCTCCAACTTCCCTCAACAGCTCCTGGGTGTTCTCCAGGTCGCCAAGCGTCGAAAGGTCGACGTTCGGTTTGGTTATCGAGTCGAGCGGCGGCAGGCCACGGTCGGCCACGACGCCTTCGATGAGCGGATACTCGTGTGTCTGGGTGGCGAAGTATTGCTGCCCGAGTTCTGAGAGCATGAACTCAAGGAAGCGGACCGCCGACTCTTTGTTGTCCGACGCTTCGAGGATTCCGGCGCCGGCGACCAGCACTACCGAACCTGGATCGGCCTCGGGTGTGAACCAGTTGCGGGCCTTGAACCCGTCGCCCTCTTCGGCAAGGAACCGGTACAGGTAGTAGTGGTTCACCATGCCGATCTCGATCTCGCCGGCGGCGGCGGCGGCCACCTGCGGCGTGTTCTTCGGGTAGACGGTAGGCTCGTTCGCCATCACGCCTTCCAGCCACTGCCTGGTTCGGTCCTCGCCCCAGATCTGCCGCATGCCGGTGATCATCGCCTGGAACGAGGAGTTGGAGGGCGCCCAGCCCAGCTTGCCCTTCCACTTCGGGTCGGCCAGCTCTTCTATGGACGCGGGCAGTTCGCTTTCAGACAGCGAATCGGTTCCGTACACGAGCACGCGCGCCCGTCCAGAGATTCCGACCCACTTCTGCTCTGGTGACCGCGCCCACTCCGGCACAATGCTCGTCACATCGGTCGGCAGCGTGTCGAGCATCTCAATCACGGAGCCGAGGCCGCCCGGGTCCTGCGCGAAGAAGACGTCGGCGGGCGTGTTCGAACCTTCCTCCAGCAGCGTGGCTGCGAGCGGGCCGGTCGAACCGAAGTTCACCTGGACCTCGATCCCGGTCAGATCCTCGAACTGCTGAATCACTGGTCCCACGAGCGATTCGCTCCGGCCTGAGTAGATGACCAGCGGTTTCGCATCCTCGACGGATCCGGTGTCGTTGCCGGCAGCCGGCTCGTCATCGTTGCCGCATGCCACCGCTGCTGTGAATGTCGCCGCAAGCAAAGCGGCAAAGAAAAGACGCCACCGTGGGCGCCACGTATCAGCTATCGACTTTCTCAACCCTTGAACTTCCTTCCGAGGGGGAGTTCGTATGGCGGACTCGATCTTGACGTTAAGCCTCAGAAAGTGCTTCGTACGCCAAAAGCTGACCAACAGGGTACACTTTATTTCAGGCAGCGCAAGGGGTTTGTGAAAGTATTTACTTAGCTGATCTCAGATCGAAACTCTTCGTCGTGTCAGCGAGGCCGCGTGTTCGTATATACGAATTTTCAGATTCGGTATATGCCTCAGATTTGGGAACTATGGCCTGTGATTTCGCCTTCGCAACTTACCGCTCCGAGCTCAACCTGACCTTCACCTTCCTCTCATCGATTCACAGGCACGTCGACACGTAACCGCCCGTCAAATCCCGCAAACTGCCTCCGCCCGGTAACTTAGCCGTCAACCCCGCGCGAGTACGCTTAGGTGATGCTCCGAATGCGCTCGAAAACCGTGGCCATCTTCGTGTTCGCCCTGCTCGCCACCGCCGCGGGATGTGGCGGAGGCGATGAGAGACCGACCGTCCCACCGAACCCGACCTCTACACCCCGTCCAACCACCGTCCCATCACCGACAGCGACCGCAACCGCGGTCCCTACGTCAACGCCGGCGCCGACTCCGATACCAACCTCTACACCCACGCCAACCCCGACGCCGGTCGCGCCAGACGCCGCGTTCTTCGCCATCTTCGACCTGGCGGAGCGGCTGGGCATCGGCCCGAACACGATCTCGATCGTGAGCTACGACGAGGCCACGTGGCCGAGCTCGGCTTACGGATGTCCCGAGCCCGGGACGATCTACCTGCC
>JANQEF010000004.1 GCA_028278465.1 Dehalococcoidia bacterium
TGCTCCAGTTCCTGCAGCTCCGGCGCTGTCAGTCGCTCGCGGTGGATCGCCGGCTGCGGCGGGTCGGCCATAAGCCGGGATGCCGTCTCAAGAGGCTGCTCAAACTCCGACCGCCCAAAGAGATGCCGCGCTGAGAACCGGCCTCCTCTATCCGTGAGGATAGTGTAATATCGCTCCATCGACCTTATCACCGTTGCTCGAGGTGTCTATCGAGGGAGCGAAGGGCGTGATCTTCAACGTCACGGGCGGCAACGACCTGACGCTGAACGAGGTGCACACCGCTTCCGAAGTCGTCTCCCGCATGGTTGACCCTGACGCCAACATCATCTTCGGAACGGTCACCGACCCGAAGATGGAGAACGAGGTGAAGATGACGATCATCGCCACGGGCTTCCCGGGCGCTGATGGTTCAGAGGAGCAGCAGGCGGCGCTGGCCGAGCAGCTGAGAGAGGTGCTTGGCAACGAAGAGGCGCTGGACCTGCCGCCGTTCCTGAGAAATCGACGCTCCGCCTACGCGCGGAGTCGCAGTGGAGCAGGTAACCCGCGATAACACGCTTCCCAGATCACCTGCCCGCCATAAGCTCGCCGGCGCTCTGACCCCAACCCGCTTCACCCACCCTTCAGAGCACACACCTGCATGATCTTGCAGGCGGCGAGTCCAACCAAGGCCCCGACGATACCCGGTCATCGTCGGGGCCTACTGACAGGCAAAGCCTGGTTTTCTTGGGGCGTTGGCGAGTCGGTTGGAAACGATGTGGCGAAGCGGCTATTCGAGCAGTCTCCGTAGCTCTTCGGCGTAGCTAGGGATGTGAGCTGAGAGCGGCGGCATCCGGCCCGGCAGCTCCTCAAGAGCGGCCCCGAAACGGGCCTCCAGGAACTCCCTCTGCTGTTTCGTGCCCCCGGAACGGATCCACACAGGCAGCAAGGCCGAAAAAGACAGGTACAGCGGGAAGTGGGTGAAGAAGGCGCGCCTCACGTCTTCGTATTCACCGTCCCACCCTGCCTGCCTGAGTCCATCCACGTAGGCATCGAATATCTGCCGCTCGTTCTGCACGACCATCAACGCCTCATCGATGCTCCACGAGAGGCCCGAGCCGATGAGCACGCTGACATCGGCGCCGATCGGGTCGACTGCCAATCCCGCCCAGTCGACGGCCACGGTCTCCTCCTCAAGAGGAAACAGGTTGCGGGCATGGCAGTCGCCGAACACGACGCCGTGAGGAAGCCGCGGCGAGACCTCGTGCACCTGGCCCCACAGCGTGGAGAGCTCGATCACCGTGTCTACCTGGACGTCGCCTAAGGCCGTCCTAACAAGTGGATCGGACCTTAGCTCAAGCAGGGAATCCATATTTGCGTAGTGCCGACTGGCGGTTCGCCGCGCCCGGTGGACGTCTACGGGAAGTTCGAACGGCAGGTCCGGCGGATCGAGCGCCATCCGTCCGTTGAACTCGCCGATATGCCGCGCCGCGCCGAGGTACAGGTCAAGAGACCAAGGCGGCTGCGGCGCTCCGCCAAGGTCCTCCAGCCAGAACAGCTTCACGTTCTCGTCCGGCCGGCTGACCCTGAAACAACGAGCGGGCCTGAACGGAGCGCCGGTGTCCTGCAGCAGGCCGAGCTCGTACACCTTCTCCTCGAACGTCGGATCGTTCCACGCCGCCGCGACATTGGCCTCGACCGAAGGGTCGATTACCTTCACAACGCACGACCAGCCGCCCGTCTGCCCGCCCACGCTCGCCGTCCCTGAGCAGCGGACGATAGCGAGCGTCCGCGCGTCGTTGTGGACCGCAGAAAGCTCCTCCCAGCGATGGTCGCCGGACGCCGCCGCGTCCGGACTCTCCAGCACCGCCCTGGCCACCTGCTGGACCTCAGCTGCGCTGACGCCGTCGAGAATCGACTGAACCCTGGGAATCATACGTCCGTCCCTGCGTCTTGCGGTGATCGCTCTAACAGCCTGTCGGCTGTTCGCACCAGCGCCTCCGGGTAGTCGTCCCGGAACAGCAGGTGTTCTGACGTTAACTTGCCGCTCAGTTCTTGCGGTATGCCGTGCAGGCCCCATACGGCTCCGGCCAGCGCGCCTGCCACTGCGCCCACGGTATCGGCGTCTCGGCCCAGCGAGACTGCCCGCCAGACCGCGTCTTCAAACGATTCGG
>JANQEF010000054.1 GCA_028278465.1 Dehalococcoidia bacterium
CGGTGCGAAATTTCTCACACCTAAACTCCTTCACTCAGAGGCGGGAGGAGCCGGGAGTTGTCCCACCACATGCGTACTTGCCCGCGAAGGGCAAATTGAATGCCGGGATTGTGCCAGAACGAGCCGTACTGTCAAGTTTTCCAATCGGCTCATCGGATGAAAATTCTGTTAATGGTGTAAACGTGATGCAATCGAGTCGCCTTCAACGAACTTTCATGCACCTCTCGGTGCTCCTGATGGTCCCTACTGCACTGGCCGCACTGGCGGGCGCCAATAGTGGAGGACTGTTTAACGGTCATTTAATTTACGAAATCGGCGCAGGGCCCGCCGGAATTTCGCATCAATCCGAACCCCTGGCGTGTTCGTGGGTGTTTTCAGATGCTGACACCGCCCTTTCAGGGTTCCAGCACGGCGACGATTTCGACCCGCTCCAGGAGCCCGGATTTCCCTGCGCCGTGGGAGATGAGGCGACAGAAGCTCCATCTATGGCTGACGGTGCCTTTCAGAGCGCCATACAGGTGCTGCCCGGGCCGCGCGGCGGATCGCAAGCCAGGAAGATCGAGAGCTGGGCTGCGGTCGGAAAGCCCGGCGAGGTCGATGAGGTGTCCTGGAGAGTGCTGTACCCGGACGGCGCCCTGAAACTGCAGGCCACGGGCGACAAAGTGTCCGCCGCAGACCTCCGTGGCCTCGGCTCGACCAACAGTCCGGGCACCATGTGGCATGCGGCGCACGAGACTGGCCAGGTTTCGGCCGACGCCATATCTGCCCGTGACCACGGTCTCATCGATCTCGCATCCCGGGGCCAGGTCGAGCTGTACTTCGCCGAATGGGAAGTGTCTGCCGATGAGCCGTGTGGCCGTTACACCGTCGAGACTGCGGCGACAACTGACGGCTCGACTTCGACGCTGACCAGCACGCTGGACGTCCAGTGCCACTTCAACCTTGAAGTCGACGTAGACAAGGTTTTCTGGGGCCTCATCGGCCGGATAGCGGTCAAGACCGTTCCTGGCGACCTGCGCTTCATCGCAGATGGAAGCTCACCCGCCACAACCGCGCGGTTTGAAGGAGCCGTTCCCGGCCAGTTTGGCGTGGAGTTCCTGCCGATGTTCGAGGTGGATCCCGACGGCCGGCCGGTCCCGAACGGGACCACGCTGGACCGGTTCACCGCCGCCTCGGGCTTCGACAGGGCGGAGATGCAGTGGTTCAACTCGATTCCGGCGAACAAGGTCCAATGGTTCGACCGTGAAGACCTGCGGTGCCTGGGCGACGAGGAGACGGTCCGAGTCGACCTGAGCGTGATCGGCCACGAGACCGTGTCTTCGCTCTACAACGGCGTTCTCACGATCTGGACCCGGCTCGACGAGGGATGTCTGGAACTGCCGCCTGAGATGGCCGAACCTTCACCAGAGCCGTAGCCGGCGGCCGTACACGGACCCCGCAGCAGGCTAGTTACAGCTGGTCGTTGAGCCCCACACCTCGACTTCGACGAGGTGGTTCCAGTCGTTGGACGTGTTTCCGTTCGACCAGACCCTCACGAACTGAGCATCGGTCGGCACGGCCAGGTTGATCGCCTTACCGAAGGCCGTCTCTACGTACTCGGAATCGGTGCCGGCTCCGAGGCCTAGCGAGTTGTCCGCATCGTTGTTGAAGATCGTCGTCCAATCGGCGTTGTTCGGCGAGACCTGGACAACTACGTCGTGGTAGCTGCGGCCGTCCAGGTGGTAGCGCCACATGTTGACGTCGTATATGCAGTAGCTCTGGCCGAGATTGATCAGGTAACTCTGAATTCCACGCGGCAGCCCCACGTAGGCATGCGGGTCGTAGTTCAGGTCGACCAGCGCAGACGAGTTCTGTCCGTGTGTAGGCGAGCTGGTCCCGACGCTCAAGGCCGAAGGCGCAACGTTCGTCGCGGGTACCGGCGTAGGCGTCGGGGTGGGCGTAGCTGTAGGCAGCGGCGTGGGTGTCGCTGTTGGCAACGGTGTAGGCGTGGCCGTAGGCAGCGGCGTAGGTGTCGCTGTCGGCAACGGGGTAGGCGTGGCCGTAGGCAGCGGCGTGGGTGTCGCTGTTGGCAACGGAGTAGGCGTGGCCGTGGGCAGCGGCGTAGGTGTCGCTGTTGGCAACGGTGTAGGCGTGGCCGTGGGCAGCGGCGTAGGTGTCGCTGTTGGCAACGGGGTAGGTGTGGCCGTAGGCAGCGGCGTAGGTGTTGCTGTCGGCAACGGTGTCGGCGTGGCGGTCGGCTCAACGGTGGGCTCCACCGTGGGTTCGACCGTAGGCTCCACTGTCGGCTCTACTGTCGGTTCAATCGTAGGCTCGACCGTAGGTTCAACCGTTGGCTCCACAGTCGGCTCGACCGTGGGCTCCACACTCGGCTCAACCGTAGGTTCAACGCTCGGCTCAACCGTGGGTTCCACCGTCGGCTCAACCGTGGGTTCAGCCGCCAGCTCGAGCGTCGGCTCGACCGTCGGGGTTGCGGTAAATATCGGGCCGGGTGTGTATGGCGAGATGTTGATGCCGGCGGCTATGTCATTCGCGCAGACGCCGGGCGCCCATGCCGCTGCGATCGTGATGACGCCCGAGTAAGTTCCGGCCGGGATCGTGTTCGGCGGGTGGATCGAGAGGTCCAGTTTGCCGACTTCGTTGTTGCAAAGGACCTGGTCGACGCTGTCGTAGCTGAACCACACCTCGGTTCCGGCAGGAATCGGGTCGATCCACTCGAGCACCTGGGCGTTCTTGCCAAACGCGGCGTCAAACGTGTCGATCACCTTCGGCCCCACAACGCCATCCTGCACCAACTCGGAGAACAGGATTCCGATCCGCATGCCCGAGTTACCGGTGTTCTTCACCGTCGGGTGCGTGGAAGTTCCGAAGTTAGTGTCGCCGGGCAGGACCTTCGTGCCGCCGGGCGTGAGCGGACCCCAGTCGATCATTTCGAAATCGAGCTCAAGGTTGAAGAAGCACTGGATGTCCAGCGTGTTCGTCATCGTCGCTGTGGCGCCAGCGGCCACAGCCGTCACCTCGACCTCGTAGCGGCCGCACATCTGGTCCTTCGAGATGTCCCACTCGCCGTACCAGAGGTCCTTCTGGCGCTGAATCACAAGGTCGATGATTCCGAAGTCGACCGCCGTGATCGCATCGTCAGTGATCTGGCCGGTCTCGTACGCTGCGTTCCACATCGTGCCGGGCGTTGCCGGAGTACCGAGGTCGTTCAGGTCGACCACGGCATCTGTGCCCAGCAGGCCATCTCCTGAGTCGGCGACATCTACCTTCGTGCCGTGGAACTGGGTCTTGAACGTGCCGTCGGGGTGGATGATCTTCCAGAACACGTCGTCGATCTCACCGACGCCGCTGGGATGCTCGACCGCTACCCAGTTCTGGATCTTGCGCGCCTCGGGCAGGTCTTCTGCGTTCGGCAGCACCTGGATCACGTTCTGGACGTTGTCGTCCATCATCGGGCGGCCGACGACGGTCTCGTCTTCGGGCGTCTCCGGGTCGTCCACGGTCGGCCTGGCACATGGGAAGCCGGGCTCCAGGAGTGGGTCGTCATCGTCCCCGTACTGGATGCCTGCCAGGTTCGAGTCGAAGTCCGGCAGCTCCCACTTACATTCGATGATCGGTGGCAGTCCGCCTTCGCCAACGGAGCCGCCTGCGCCAACACCGACACCTACCGAAGTGATGGTCGGTGTCGCGGTGGGCGGAACTTCGGTTGGAGTCTCAGTGGGCGGAACCGGGGTAGGAGTCTCAGTAGGCGGAACTGGCGTCGGAGTCTCTGTTGGAGGCACCGAGGTCGGCGTCTCAGTGGGCGGAACCGAGGTAGGAGTTTCCGTGGGTGGAACTGGTGTCGGAGTCTCCGTTGGCGGAACGGGAGTCGACGTCTCGGTCGGAGTGGGCGTCGGGGTCTCGACCACCTGGGCAACGGGAGCGGCAGAAGCAGGGCGCGCGGAACCGTGTTGCAGTCCGGCAACACCTAGCGTGACAGCTGCAGCAATGAAGAAAACTGCTACAGAAAGCTGTATCTGCCGCGGTCTCAAGTTTGAGCCTTGCCGATGCCGGGAGCCATTGACGTGGCTTGTCCAAACGACCGGGTCGTTCGGATAGGGACGCATACTACAACATTTCCGCGTTTGCGCAATGAATTTTCTGTGCTCAACGGCTCCATCGTCAGTTCAGTTCAGATCAGCAGTGAAAAATCGATCCATTCGTGTCAACTCCAGCGCGACAAATATCCCGCGTTCCGCATGGCCGTATTAGGCGGTCGTATCAGCGGGCGAGTGCCGGCTGGCTCACCGGCCCGCCGAGCCCCTTTTTCGGCGTCCCCGCGGCGTGTTTTCAGCCCAGTTTCGCCATCTCGACGGCGAACCAGAGCGCCATCGAGCCGCCACGGTCGTCGAGGCCGTCTGAGAACGGCCGCTGCAGGTACGAATCGAGGTCAGGCAGCGGTCCGGTTCCCACGCATACGTGCTCTAGTTCGCAGTTCGGGCCTACTCGCTTCGATATCCCGGACCAGGCGGCGTCAGCGACGCTTCGCCATTCGGCGTCGAGCCAGTTCAACCTGAGGCCGCGGGCGATCGAGTAGCCGACCATCGACGTGGAGCTGTGTTCTAAGTACGAATCGGGCCGATCGATCACTTGCCGCCACATGCCGCTCTCATCCTGGTGCTCTCGCAGCGCTTCAAGATGCCGCACGTGCGAATCGAGCAGTCTCTCTTTCGCCGGATGGTCCGCGGGCAGATATGTCAACGCCTCTGCGAAGCCGAGCGCTGCGAACGCGTTTCCCCGGCCCCAGTAGAACGGCGACGCTTTGCAGTGCCACCAAAGTCCATCAGCCTGCTGAGTATCGGCGGCCAGCAGGAACGTCGTGAGGATCTCGATGTAGCGCTCGTTGCCGGTCAGTTGGAAGGCGCGTCCCAGCACGGCAGCAGCGAAGAAGAAGTCCTCGACCCTGATGTCGGTGTCGAGAGGCGGCGCGATAGGCTTCCCGGCTGACGGCGACTCGAACCGGTCGGCGGTCTGCACCAGCAGGCCGAGATACTTCTGATCGCCGGTTGCCCGGTACAGCTCATCCGCCCAGCAGATGCCTGCGAAGTTTGCCATTCCGCCAGCGCCCGGCTCAGAGCCGAACATCTCGTCGCCCTCGGCGAGCCGCGGCGCCACGATGCGCTCGATATCGGCCGCAACTTCGGCGTTCGACCCCTCTCCGCGTTCGCTGAGCCGCAGCCGGCCGCTCAGCGCCACGCCCTGCGTGTACACGACCGGCGCGTCCAGCACATGGCCGTAAACCTCTGCAAGACGAGCTGCCGTTTCCAGCGGAGAAGAGCTTTCACCTGCCAATCGAGAACTCCGTTCAGATTTGTCGCCCGCCGCAGGCCGCCTGGCCTTGCTGGCCCTGGTCTGTCGGCGCTGCGCTATGATGCCGCTCGCTCGCCTGTGTGATCCAGAAGAGACGCAGCCTGCTCAGAGTGTAAAGGCGCAAAAAGTTGAAGTACGACGCAATCGTGATCGGCGCAGGCTCGGCAGGCGCGGTGATCGCCGCCCGCCTCACCGAAGACCCGTCCCGCTCTGTGCTACTGCTCGAAGCCGGGCCAGACTATCCTGAGTTCAACGACCTGCCGCCCGAGATCAAGCACGGCTACGGCGTCGACCGCGACCTGTGGGCGCGGGCATTCGGCGATGTCAGCACCCACAACTGGGGCTACCACGCCCGGGCATCTTCCGAGTCGGCCGACATAATGGTGCCGCGCGGCAAGGTGGTCGGCGGCTCAAGCGCCGTAAACGCCCAGATCTTCCTGCGCGGCATACCCGAGGACTACGACGACTGGGCTAGCCGGGGAAACGACGGCTGGAGCTTTCGAGACCTGCTGCCGTACATGCGGGAGATCGAGTCGGACCCCGAAGGCGGCGACTTCCACGGCTCAGACGGGCCGATCCCGGTGCGCCGGTTCGAACTTGACGAGTTCAATACGGAGCAGGCCGCTTTCTTGGAGGCATGCAAACGCCTCGGCTACCCGCAGGCAAGTGATGCCAACTCGCCAAACACGACCG
This sequence comes from Dehalococcoidia bacterium, assembly GCA_028278465.1. Lineage (GTDB taxonomy): Bacteria > Chloroflexota > Dehalococcoidia > Lucifugimonadales > Lucifugimonadaceae > JAJCYX01. Next base: position 6,040 of record JANQEF010000054.1, read on the forward strand.
GAGTCGGCCAGACGCCGATGAACAACCGTGACGGCATTCGCTGGAGCACGGCGATCACATACCTCGGCGCGGCGCGGCACCGTCTCAACCTGACGATTCGTCCCGACACCGTAGTTCACCGCGTAGTCGTCGAAGACGGCCGGGCGACCGGCGTAGTCGCAGAGTCTGGCGGCGGGGTTTTCGAACTGGCGGCAGATGAGGTGTTCCTGTGCGCTGGCGCCTACGCATCGCCGCAACTGCTGATGCTCTCAGGCATCGGCCCGGCCGCGCACCTCGAAGAGCACGGCATCCCGCTCGTGAAGGAGTTGGCCGGCGTCGGGGAAAACCTGCGCGACCACCCGCAGGTGCAGCTCACATGGCGGACGAAGCCCGACTACTCGCAGGACCCGCTGGCGCCCCGCATCCAGTGCGCACTGCAGTACACGGCGGAAGGTTCCGACCTGCGCAACGACATGTTCATCCACCCGATGTCCTTCGCCGTCACATCGGGCATCTACACCGTTTCATCCGGCGAAGAGCCAGGAATCGGCATGATCATCGCCCTCTACCTTGCGAAAGGCGCCGGAACGGTGAAGCTGGGGTCGGCCAATCCGCATGATCAGCCGGATATCGACCTCAACTACCTCGCGGAGGAGTTCGACCGGCAGCGGTTCCGGGAGGCGGTCCGCCTCTGTGTGAAGATCGCCGAGCAGTCGACGTTCGACGACATCGCCGAGGAGTTGATCAACCCGGCCGGAGACGACCTAGCCTCGGACGATGCGCTCGACAGTTGGCTTCGCAGGTCGGTCCGCACGAGCCATCACGTGTCCGGCACCTGCATGATGGGTCCGGCCTCCGACCCGATGGCCGTTGTCGACCCGCAGCTGCGCGTGCACGGCATCGAAGGGCTGCGAGTCGCCGACGCCTCGATCATGCCCGACTGCATTCGCGCCAACACCAACCTGACCGCCATCGTGATCGGGGAAAAAGCGGCTGACATGGCCGTTGCGAATTAGGTTCGTGCAAGCCGATTCCGCGGCCCGATAGCACCCATTCACCGCCAACTGCGGTATAGTTCCGGGCCAACTCCACCGGGCGGGTCTACGAGTCTCTGACTCGTCGCTCCCACGCCGTCAGATCCGGGAAAAATCATCAGGACTTTTCGCACCAGACAGCTCTTCTGAAGCACCACCGAGGAGACGCACATGGTCACGGAGACCAGGACCGATATCGCGCTGCTGGCGCACCTCTACCGCCGCGCCGGCTTCGGGGCCACGAGAGCCGAGCTGGAGAAGCAAGCGACGCGCTCCTACGAAGACGTCGTCGAGGACCTTGTCAACCCGGAGCGCCTTCCCGAACCTGAAGACGAGATCATCAAGCGCTACTACCCGCAGCTCTTCGCCAACCAGGACAACCCGGGCGTGTGGAACGGCCGCTGGTTCTTCCGCATGGTCAACAGCGAGCGGCCGCTGGAAGAGAAGATGACGCTGTTCTGGCACGGCGTCTTCGCAACTGGCTGGACCAAGAGCGAGCACACCTACTCGATGGTCGACCACGTCCAGATGCTGCGTGAGAACTGCCTGCAGCCGTTCACCACGTTGCTGCTGGAGCTTTCGAAAGATCCGGCCATGATTTACTGGCTGGACAACTGCGAGAACCACGGCGACTCGATCAACGAGAACTACGGCCGCGAGATCCTCGAGCTGTTCTCGATGGGCATCGGCAACTACACCGAGGATGACATCAAGGCCGCCGCCCGCGCCTTCACTGGCTGGTCCTTCACGCAGCCGCTGCCTCTCTACCCGTGGGGCCACTACGGTTCAGAGTTCCGCTACATCCCTGAAGACCACGACGACGGTGAAAAGACGTTCCTCGGCGAGACCGGCAACTGGAACGGCGAAGACATCATCGACATCATCGTGAAGCAAGAGGCGACGGCACGGTTCATCTGCCGCCACATCTACAACTTCTTCGTCGCTGACGAGCCGCAGGTGCCGGCGTGGTCCATCCAGCCGCCGAACGACCCTGAGGCCATTCAGATACTGGTCGATGCGTTCCAGGACTCGAACGGCGACATCAGGCACGTGATGCGCACGCTGTTCAACTCGGAGTTCTTCAAGCAGTCGCGCTTCACGCACGTCAAGTCGCCCGCCGAGTTCGTCGCCGGCACGCTCAAGCTCTCAGGCGCGTTCCGTGAGGTCGTTCCTGGCCTTGGCGCTCTCGAAGGCACGATGATCGCGATGGGCCAGAAGCTGATGGACCCGCCGAGCGTCGAGGGCTGGCATACCGGCAAGGAGTGGATCGACGGCGGGACACTGACCGAGCGCGTGAACTTCGCTGTGGAGATCTTCTCCGACGCCTCGAACGCCGGCGTGGGGGAGATCATCGATCGCATCAAGGGCGACGGCTCCGATGTAGAGCCGGAAGCGTTCGTCGACGCGGCTGTCGACCTGATGGGCCCGGTGAACGTGGCGGATGTAACAAGACAATCGCTGATCGACACCGCCGCCGAAGAGGGCAACCTGGTCTTCGGCAGTGAAGCGGAGGCCGAGAATTCTGAGCAGCGGATCATCAGGATGCTGCAGCTGATCGTGGCTTCCAGGGAGTTCCAGTTCGCCTGATCGAAGACCAATCGTGACTAACGCGGCAACGGCCCGTCAAGACCGATAAGAGGGAGAGCCGAAATGGCAGCAGGAAACGGCACTAACGGCCACAGGAACGGCAAAAAGAAGGACCCGGTGCTGGTCGTCGTGCAGCTCAGCGGCGGCAACGACTTCATGAACACCGTGGTGCCGTTCACCGAGGGCATCTACCACGACTCACGACCGCTGGTCGGCATCCCGGAAGACAAAGTGCTGCCCATCACCGACACGCTCGGCTTCCATCCCTCTGCTGCGCCGTTCCGGGACATGTTCAACGACGGCAAGATGGCCGTTATCCAGGGCATCGGCTACGAGAACTCCAGCCGCTCGCACTTCCGGGCGATGGACATCTGGCACACCTGTGAGCCGGACAAGATCGCGACCGAAGGCTGGCTGGCGAAGGTGATTCGTGAGATTGACCCGAACGGCGAAAACCCGCTAACCGCCGTGTCGATGGGGCGTGGCCTGCCGCGCGCCCTCGCCGCGCCCGGCGTTGCCGCAACATCCGTCGGCGACCTCGACAGCTACGGCCTGATGTCGACGGTCGAGGTCGAAGAGGAGCGTGCGAAGGACCTCGATGTCTTTAAGCGCATGTACACGCCTGCCGTCGGCTCCGGGCTTGTCATGGACTACCTGGCGCACACGGGACAGGACGTGCTGAAGGGCGCGGACATGCTTTCAGTTGCGCCGCAGATGTACCAGTCGTCGGTCGAGTACGCAGACAACCCGATCGCGAAGGCGCTGCGTGACGTCGCACGCGTCCACACCGCCGGGCTCGGCACGCGCATCTTCTACACGAACCACATCGGTTACGACCACCACGCGCAGGAGGTGCCGACGCACGCCAAGCTGCTGACCGAGCTTTCGCAGGCGATCGCAGACTTCCGAGCCGACCTGCGAGAGCACAACGCAGACGAAGAGGTGGCGATACTTGTGTTCACCGAGTTCGGACGCCGCATCAAGGACAACGGCTCGGGCACTGACCACGGCTCGGGAGGCGGCGCCTTCATCATCGGCGAGAACGTGAAGGGCGGACTGTACTCCGAGTACCCGTCGCTCGCGCCCGCCGACTGGCTGTACGGCGAGGACATGAACCACACTATCGACTTCCGGTCCATCTACAGCACGCTGCTGCAGCAGTGGATGGGCATCACTCCGAACGAGATCGTCGGAGGAGAGTTCGAACAGATCAGCCCATTCGAGAAGACGCTCGTCTAGCCACTTCCAGATCGCTCCGGAGCAACGACATGAGCAAGCCATACGCACTGCTGCGAGCAGGTTTCCCCTACCACACGACGCTCGGCATGCGCCGCGTCACGACGAACTGCATGGACGTAGCGTTCACCGACGACCGGACGCTGTTCGTGCTGACGCGCGTCGACGGCGCTGGCGGTGACATCAGGCGCATCAACTGGGACGACGAGGACCTCGACACCATCGGCAGCGGCTTCGTGTGGCCCGTGCAGATCATCCGCGACGCCAACGAGATCTTCTACGTGTCTGACGAGGGCAACCACACCATTTCGCTCTGGGACCGTGAGGGCGAGAGCAAGGGCAAGTGGGGCGAAGAGGGTTCGGACGACGGCCAGCTGAACCGTCCTTCCGGCATCGCCTTCGACAACGATGGCAACCTGGTTGTCGCTGACACGATGAACCACCGCATCCAGACCTTCACGCCGGACGGCAAATTCATCCGCAAGTTCGGCACCTTCGGGTCTGCGGAAGGCGAGCTGAACATGCCGTGGGGCGTGGCCGTGGACGAAGAAGGCACGATCATCGTCGGCGACTGGCGCAACGACCGCGTGCAGCGCTTCACCGCCAGCGGCGAGTTCATCGACTCCTTCGGCGACCGCTCAAGCGACGGCTTCGACGACGGCATGCTCAACCGTCCGGCAGGAGTCACGGTCGATCACCACGGCGACATCTACGTTGCAGACCGCGGCAACCACCGTGTCGTCCAGTACGACAAGACCGGACGCTACGTAGACAGGTTCATCGGCGACTCGGTGCTCTCCAAGAGCGGCCGCATCTACGTGATGTCGAACGCCAAGGCGCTGCGGGTGCGTGAGATGGCACCGCTCGAGCCGACCAAGCGGCTGCGCGGCCCGGCGTCGGTGCGTTTCGAGGGCAACGGCGAGAACGGTCTGATGTACATCCCGGACTTCGGCTCGCACCGCATCCAGATCTACAAGAAAGAGGCGTACGAGCTGTCGCCCGAAGAGATCTGGGAGCGGCCGAAGTCGCCGTTCCTGTTCACCGTTTGATGCGGCCCGACGCCAGTCCCGCGCAGGTGGGTTCTCCATGCCGCTGATGTTCGGCTTCGCAACGCAGCGCCGCCAGATGCTGGACGCCGAACTGGAACGGCTCGTTGCCGAGATGCCGCAGCTGGGCATGATGCGCATGTGGGTGATCGGCGACCTCGCTATGGGCCGCGTCACCGCAGAGTCGCTGCTCGACCTGGTGCTGATCCAGGAGACCGACGAACTGTGGCAGCGCAGGGCAGATTTCTGGAACGTGCACCTTAGGCCGCGGGTCGGTACGCGCTTCAGCGTCTTCACATCGGAAGAGTTCGATGAGTTCGGCGACTCCGATCCTCTGCTGATCACCGCCGCAACTGAAGGTGAGCTCGTCTATGGCTGATGCACGAGAACGGCGTTCGCAGGCGTGGCTGTCGCAGGCCGCGCACGACCTCGAAGCGGCGCAGGCCAACGCCGCAGACGGACGCCACGCTCTGGCCTGCTTCCTCTGCCACCAGTCGGCCGAGAAGGCGGTCTCAGGCTTCCTGTTCGCAAAAGGCGCCGAGCAGGTGTGGGGACACTCGCTGGCGGACCTGTGCGAAGACGCCCTCGCCTTCGACCAGTCGTTCGACCTGGTGAAGTCGATCGCCGTTCTGCTCGACAAACACTTCCTCGGCGCTCGCTACCCGGAGAGCCTGCCGGGAGGAGTGCCTGCGGAAGCGTACGAGAGGGCCGACTCCGACCGTGCGCTGGAGATCGCGGGCGACGTGCTGGCAGCGGTCAACCAGCGGCTGGAGGCGGGCGAGTAGCTATGTACAACCTCGACGGCAAAGTCGCCATCGTCACCGGCGCCGGCGGAGAGCGCGGAATCGGACGGGCTATCGCCGTCCGTCTTGCTCAAGAAGGCGCAAACGTCGTCGTCAACGACATCACCGGCAAAGGCCGCGGCTCATGGGGCGGCATGAACGCCGTTGTCGACGAGATCGAAGCGCTCGGCCGCGAGGCTATCGGCGTGACCGGCAGCGTGGCTGAGTCGGATGAGGTGGATGCAATAGTCGACGCCTCGCTGAAGCGCTTCGGCCGCATCGACATCCTGGTCAACAACGCAGGCGCGCTTGCCGGGGCCGACCGCGTGCCCGTGGTCGACCTGCCCGAGTCGGAGTTCGACCGCATCATCTCGGTCAACCTCAAGGGCACCTTCCTCATGTCCCGTGCCGTCGCCCGCCACATGCTGAGCCGCGAGCCCGGCGGCAAGATCATCAACATCTCGTCTGTCGCCGGTAGGAAGGGCACCGCCCGCTTCGCCGCCTACTGTTCGTCGAAGTTCGGCGTGATCGGCTTCACGCAGGTGCTCGCCGCCGAACTTGCATCGCACAGGATCAACGTGAACGCTATCTGCCCCTCGCTCGTCGAGACCGAGCGTGTCTACGGCATCGCGTCTGCGCTGAAGCCGGACGGCGTGAGCACCGAGGAGTTCAGGGACGAGATGGTCGAGCGGTCGAACACGACCGTGCCGCTCGGCAGGATTGCCCAGGCTGATGACGCGGCGCGCACCGCGGCGTGGCTGGCGTCCGACGAATCGGAGTACATCACCGGCGAATCGGTGATCCTCTCCGGCGGCTCGTCCATGTACTAGCCGGATCGCTCGCTGCGGAAGCCGAGTACGCCTTTTCGACGTATTTCAGCTTCATGGTGCGCATTTCAGCGAGGGTAATTGCAGGTTCTCGCGGGCTTTTCATTACCGCGATCTCGATGATCGTGCTGGTGGCGGCTGCATGCTCAAGCGACGATCCAGCCGCCACAGCTCCGGCGGCCTCACCAACCGCGGCTGATCCGATCACAACGCCAACACCAACACCGGCGCCGGAACCAACCACCACGGCAATCCCCACGCCCACACCGCTGCCGGTCCCGGACTTGCCGAACTTCGTCGAGGTTGCGGCCTTCGGGAGCGACCCCTCCAGCGGCCTCGTGTTCGCACGCCCGAACGGCATCGCCATCGACACCGAAGGGAACCTCTACACCACCGAGTTCCAGGGCAACCGCGTCCGCAAGATCTCACCCGACGGCGAGCTGCTGCTCGAATGGGGTGGTTCTGGTGGCGGTCCGGGCCAGTTCACCGCGCCGACCGGCATCGCAATCAGCGCGGACGGCGATATCTTCGTGTCTGAGAGCGGCGCCAGCCGGTTCCAGAAGTTCTCCGCCGGTGGCGACTGGCTAGGCTCGTTTGGCTCCATCGGCTTCGAGCCCGGCAGGTTCGACTCGGCGATGGTGATAGCGATCGATGACGCCAGCCGGGTTTATGTCACCGACTGGGGCAACGGCTGGGTGCAGGTGTTCAGCACCGAGGGCGATTTCATCGAGACGCTTTCGGCGTGGGGCATGGAGCCGGGGCAGCTCTTCAACCCGACCGGCCTCAAGATCGGGCCCGACGGCAACCTGTGGGTCGTCGATCGCGGCAACCACCGCATCCAGCGCTTCACTACTGAAGGTGAGCACCTGACCACGTGGGGAGAGCGTGGCGAGGGGCCGGGCCAGTTCCGCACACCGACGAGCATCAACTTTGATGCCGATGGCAACTTCTACGTGTCCGAGGTAGGGAACTTCCGGGTGCAGGCGTTCACGGCCGATGGCCAGTTCATCGGCGAGCTCGCTCCCGGAACGTTCAACAACCCGCACGGCCTGGCGTTCGACCAATCGGGCGCTCTCTACGTGGCGGACACCGGCAACGACGTCATCCGCAAGTTCGTGATCGAGTGAGTCCGACCCGCAGCCAACGGTTTCTGCCCGCCGTCGAACCTCAGCAAAGAATCCGCTGGTCGCTAAGGTCCTTGCCGCCAATCGACCTCGTCACCGTCGCTCCCAGCCACTCCTTCACCTCGAGGTCGGCGATCCCGTTCACGATGTTGTACTGCGTCGGCAGGTCCTCCCAGCGGGCGCGGTTCCAG
>JANQEF010000063.1 GCA_028278465.1 Dehalococcoidia bacterium
GATCATCCCGGCGGACGGCGGCGAGAGCGCGGGCTAGCGGGACGGACCGGATCACCTCATGGCCAGGGAGTACTTCGAGAAGCTGTCCGGCCTGCTGGACTCCCTCGGCCTGGACGACGATCTACGAGGCCGGCTGTACGTCGCCCACTTCTTCAACGGCGCTGCACTTTACTTCGACGGGCTGATCTGCGCTTCGTGGTCGGCTGTCGGGCTGGCTTTCAAGCTGCCCGAAGACGAGGTGAAGGCCCTCATCAACTCGGGTGAGGCGGCTCCTCTGCGGTACTTCCCGAACGGCTACATCAAGCGAGACTATGCCCTGTTCGAATCGCCTGATCCGCTGAACCGGGACCACTGGCGGATCTACGTCCTGAAGGCCGTCGCAGCGATGCGCCTGTGATCGACACCACTCCTTAACCCAGCTCCTCCAGCAGCTGCTCCTTGACCGCCTCAGGCACATCGGTCCAGTGCAGCTCCATCAGCGCGCCCTGCAGCGCCCACAGCAGGTTCAGTGACGCCTTGCCGGGCCGGTTCTCACGCACTCTTCTGTAGGCCTCCACCGCGCCAACCCGCTCCAGGTCCTCCATCGACTCCACACCAACCTCCGCCAGCCACTTCGCTGACACAGGACCGATATTCCGAAGACCATTCATCCAAAAAGTCCGAACACAACCCGAAAAACAGGTAGTCGAAAAAGAAAGCAGGTCCGGGGTTGAGCGCCGGACCTGCTTTCATTTTCGTCTAGGCGGACGGGTTGTCCAGCTACGTGGCAGACCTAGGGCCGGTCCGTCAGCGTCACCACCACCAGGTCCTGCTGCCCGGCCCTCAGCACCGTCAGCACGATGTCATCACCGGGCGAAGTGTTCAGCGCCAGATAAGCGATCAGGTCATCCATCGACCTCACATCCTGCCCGTCCACAGCCACGATCAGGTCGCCGTCAAACTGGCCGTTCACCAGCTCACCCTGGATGTTGAAGTCGCCGGACTCCGCACGCAGGCCCGCCGTCGACGCAGGCGTCCCACCCGAAACATCGGTGATGTAAGCGCCCTGCTGCGTGTTGTCGACGCCCAGGCCATCCCGCAGGCTGTTGCTCAGCTCGCGGCCCGTGATGCCGATGAACGAGTACGAGTGCTCGCCGTTCTGGATCAGGTTCGGCACAACTCGCTTCGCCAGATCCACAGGCACCGCGAACCCGACGCCTGAGTTCGAGCCGCTCTCACTGCGAATCTGCGTGTTGATCCCAATCACCCGGCCGTCGATGTCCAGCAGCGGACCGCCCGAGTTGCCAGGGTTGATCGCAGCGTCCGTCTGGATCACAGACGGAATGCTGAACCTGCTGAAGCCGCTCGGCAGCAGCCGTCCAACCGCGCTCACGATCCCCTGCGTCATCGAAAAGTCCTGGCCGAACGGGTTGCCAAGCGCCACCGCCATCTGGCCCACCTGCAGCGACGAGCTGTCGCCCAGATCCGAGGGCTGAATCACGTCGTCCGGCTCCGGGTCGATCTTCACGACAGCAAGGTCCGCCTCGCTGTTGAAGCCGATCACCCGGCCGTCGTACTGGCGGCCGTCGAAGAACGAGACAAAGATCGCCGTTGCGCCGTCCACCACGTGGTAGTTGGTCACGATGTGGCCGTCGACGTCCCATATCCAGCCTGATCCCTCGCCACCGCCGCCGGACCGCGTCCTCGTCTCGATCTTCACAACCGAGTCGATAGTGTCCTCGAACAGATCGATCAGCACCTGCTCCTGCGCCTTGACCACCTCGAGAGCGGTCAGATCGGCGACGGGGTTGGATATCGGCACGTCGGTAGCGGGCGGGGTTGGCACGACGTCTGTCGGCGTTACGACCGACCCGCCGGTGTTGGCGCGGGTTATTGCCGTGGCGGTCGGCTCGGGTATTGAGGTCGGCGATGCTGCGTCGCTGCCTCCGCCCGTGCATGCGATGGAGATGGCCGTGACAGCCACGAAGAGGCTGGCGACGAGCGTCTTCTTGAACCGGGTTATGCGCGGCATGTCTGCTGTTTCCTTGCGTTCCGGTATTCCGGTTGTAGATGGTCTCTGCTCAGATATCGGACCGGCGCAGCGGCGTGTGGACTGCTTCGCCGCCACCGCATCGGCCCGGGCTTCGCTGCCGGTGCTATCCCCGAGCGGTGCGCCGGCGGGCCCGGAGCGAAGTTCCGTCATATTTCGTTACGTCAACGGTACGTTCCAACTGTTCAGTCGTTGTGAAGGCCGGTCAAAGAAATCTTTAAGGTGCGGCAGAGCCGCGTTTTCCGGTGCGTGGGCGGCCTCCCCTCCCATATTGGGAAGGGATTGAGGGGAGGGTTATTCGCCTTGTTGAGGACGAGTGATATGTCACGAACGACCCTCCCTCTAACTCCCCCATCCCGCGCACTTCTTAGATGCGACGTTGATCCGGTTGAATCTGTTCCATCGTCGATTCTCTGGATTCCAGTGTTACCGATATGTTTCGGCAGCTACCGCCGGATAGCCGCACTCTTTGCGGTGAATTCGGTGCAGCGGCGGTGTGGAATCGAGGCATCAGCGTTTCCTGAGCGCAGGTCAAGCGGCGGAGACCACCGTGTTTCCTGAGCGAAGCGTTAGCGGAGTCGAAGGATCTCTACGTGGAACACTCGTCCTGACATGTCCACCTGGCCATGCGAGAGACCCTTCGACTCCGGTCCGACCGAGTCGGACCTCCGCTCAGGGCACACTGTCGGCCTCACCCGGCAGCGTCTTCACTGACCGCACGGGCGATGCCAGGAGCAGCAGCGCAGCCGCGGCCTCACCGGCGACCCCGATGAACAGGGTCGTGCGCAGCCCGATCAGCTCTCCGAGCAGGCCGCCCAGCAGCGCGCCGACGGGCACCGTGCCGACCATCGCGAACTGGAACGCCGAGTTCATACGACCGTGAAGGGCCGACTCCGTGGTCGCCTGGCTCAAGCTCACCTGCGTCACCCTGAACAGCGTCAGTGAAACGCTGAACAGCACAGCGCCGAACACCAGCACCACCACGACGGCAGGAACCGGACCGCCCGCAAGCGGCAACGCCAGGTCGCTGAGCGCCAGCAGCAGGAGAGCCACAGACAGCGTCAGCCCGATGCCTGCGAGCCTGACCACGCGGTCGGCGACCGCCGCTCCCAGCACCAGTCCCGCGCCGCCGGTTGCGAAGATCGCTCCGATCAGGCCCGCGCTAAGGTCCAGCTCGTCGGTCATGTACAGCAGAAACACCGCTTCGAGCACGGCGTTGAAGAACCCCAGCATCGCGGCGGCCATCACCATCGGCCGCAGCAGGTTGTGACCCCACACGTATTGCATGCCGGCGATGGCGTCTTTGAAGATCCCGGTCTCCTGCTGCTGGCGTTCCGGCTGCTGCTCTGGCTTCCTGATGAGGTGTAGCGAGATAGCCGAGGCTGCGAAGGTGACGGCGTCGGCCAGGAGCGCCACCGGCGCGCTCGCAAGCTGCACGATCGCTCCTCCGATACCAGGACCACCGATCTCCGCCGCGGCGCGGCCGTACTCGAGCTTGCTGTTGCCTTCTACAAGCTCGTCCCGCTTCACGAGCGACGGCAGGTAGGAGCGGTAGGAGACGTCGAAGACCAGCGACAGTGTGCCCATGCCGAGCGCGGCGAGGTAGAGCATCCACATCTGCAGGCTGTCGAGGAAGTAGGCGATGGGGACGGTGGACATGACGATGACGCGCAGCCAGTCGGAGGCGATGAGGAGTGTGCGGCGGCGGTGCCGGTCGACGAATGCGCCTGCGAGCGGGCCGATGACGAGGGCCGGGATGCCGCTGATTGCCATGAGGAGCCCGACTTCGAATGCGGAGGCGTCGAGGGTGATGATGGCGGTGAGCGGCAGGGCGATGAAGCGTATGAGCGAGCCGAACTGGGAGATGGTCTGGCCGAGCCAGAGCTTCAGGAAGTCAGGGTTGCGCCAGAGTCCGGTGAGCATTGGGCGCGGCAGGGCTGGTGTGGAGGATCGAGGTGCGGGAGGTCGGGCCAGTTGGCGGGCCAGCGGATATTAGCAGTCGAGGGTTTCGACTGCTAATGGCGTTGATCATCAGTTTGAGTGATGGCGGGAGTTACTTCGTCCCGAGTCAGAACGAGGGATCTGGAGGAGGGGGGCGACCCTTTTAAGACTCCTCACTGCGCTAGCAGAGAGCAATGAACCAGCTGCAATGCGGCGAGGTCAGTCTGCGCGGAATCAAGACCGCTGTCGCGTTTGCCACCCCGCATCCAGGTCCCTCGCACTCGCTCGGGACGAAGGACACATCCCCTACCCTTGCCACTCCCAGATCTCTTCCGCGAAGGCGAACACCTGCGGCATGCCTCCTGAGTGGATGAACACCACCGGCACGGTTGGATCGACGCGCCCGGCGCGCACCTCGGCGATCAGCGCAGCCATCGACTTGCCCGTGTAGTTCGGGTCGAGGATCAGCGCCTCCGACTTCGCAGCCATGTGCATCGCCTCGAAAACGCCGTCGAACGGCACACCATATGCAGATCCCGTGTAGTCGGTCAGCACCTCGACATCGCCCGGCTCAAGCGCGTGCGGCATCTCCAGCTGCTCCGCCACGGACTTCGATCGCGCAACCGTGATCTCGTCGAAGCTCGAGACCTCGCCCGGGCTGTACATCACCGCCGTCGCCGACCACGGTAGCCCGCGGTTCTTCGCGTAGAGCCTCAGCCCGGCGATCGATCGGCCCGTGAGCCCCCAAAAGCGCACCGGCCCGGTAACGCCCGACGCCTGCAGCTGGTGCTCAAGCTCCAGCCCGGTCTCGACAAAGCCAAACATGCCCATCAGGTCGGCGAACTCCTGGCGCGGCACCACGAACGGCTTCTTGCCTTCGGACTCCAGGTCGCTCACCAGCCGGTCCACCATCTGTTGTGCGTACTCGTTCGGCACGCGGTGAATCTCGGCGCCCATCAGCTTGCACAGCAGCAGGTTCCCGGTCAGCGGGCGGTCCACCTTGTCGGTCGAGACCAGGATGTAGCGCAGGCCGGCGCGGGCGCACGAGGCGGCGATGAAGCGCGCCTGGTTCGAGTGGTAGTCGTTGACGTTGATGACGGTGTCGTAGCCGTTTTCGAGGATGTGGCCGGTTGCGAATTCGAAGTGACGACCCTTGTTGCCGCCGAACGCCAGCCCGGTCGTGTCGTCGCGCTTGACCAGGAGACGCGGAAGCTCGCTTCGTTTTCCGTTGTGAGATTCGTTGGAGTTGGAGAGCAAACTCGCCGCGATCGCCCGCCTCAGCTGTGGCGCCTCTTCTAGCGGCGTGCCGAGGTGCGACAGCTTGAAGCGGGATAGCTTCTCGATCCCGGATGCGATGTGGTTGCGTGAGACGGTTTGCATAGTTGGAGACTGTTTGCTCGATCGATGAAAACGCGGCACTGCCGCATCGCCGCCAACTTTACTCCCGCCGCGGCCCCGGCGCAGGCCGTTTGCCGTTTCGTCGCGGCGGGCACAGAATGTGCCGCAACCCGCGAATCCAGTCCCTCAGCCACCTCACAAGGACCGCGCCACATGAAGATCACCAGTCTCAAGGTCACGCCCGTCGCCATGCACGACCAGCCGCTGCTCAACAGCACCGGCGTCCACGAATCGGCCCGCACCCGGACCATCGTCCAGATCGAGACGGACGATGGCTACACAGGCGCCGGCGAAGGACCCGGCGATCGCGTCGCCGAGATCGAGTCGAACCGCGATTGGCTAGTCGGCTGGGACCCGCGGCAGATGACGCAGGCGCGCCTCAACTTCACCGGTGCGCCCGCCGCCTGGGCCGCCACCGAAACAGCACTCCTCGACGCCGCGGCGAAGCAGGCCGGACTGCCCGTCTGCGACTACATCGGCGGTCGCGCCCGTGACCGCGTCGAGTGGGCCGCGTACCTGTTCTACAAGTTCGCAGACGAGAACGGCCAGGGCGAGGTGGCGACCGGCGACGCTCTCGACCCCGAAGGCTTTGTCAGGCAGGCCGAGGAGTTCGTCGACCGCTACGGCTTCAAGGCACTGAAGATCAAGGGCGGCTTCTTCCACCCGGACGTCGACGTCGAGACCTTCCGCCTGCTCAGGCAGCGCTTCCCGAAGTCGGAGGGCTACGAGATACGCATCGACCCCAATGCCGTCTGGACAGTCGAGACGTCGATCAGGGTTGCGAAGGAGATCG
>JANQEF010000098.1 GCA_028278465.1 Dehalococcoidia bacterium
AACCCACCGTGCTCCGCCACCGCGATCATCGGGTGGTCGAACTGATCAGCAAACAGGATCACCTCTTCGTCGACGTCGCCAGACGCGACCCGCGTCTCCACGTCGCCGCCGATCTTCTCACGCTGCTGTTTCAGGTACGCCTCGGCATGCTCCCGACGCCTTCCCGAGTCCCGCTTCAGCACGTGGACCAGCGCCACATCCGCGCCGATCTGTCCGGCCAGCTTCGTCGCCGGCTCGATAGACCGCTCCGACTGCTCAGAGCCGTCCACCGCTATCACCACCGTGCCGGGGTTAACCGAAACGGCGTGCGCCAGCCCCTCCATGGGCTTGAAAACGATCACCGGCATCGGGGACGAGTCGATCACCCGGTTCGTTGTGGTGCCGAGGACGCCTCGCTCCCAGAACTGGCCGGAGCGCGCAGACATCGCGATCATCGTCGCGCCCGACTTGATCGCCTCTTCGGTGATCTCGCGGTCGGCGTTTCCGAAGCCGAGAAGCACTTCCGACTCCACGCCCAGTCCTTCCAGCTTCCTCTCGACGCTCGAAAGGTACTCGCGGGTGGTGCGGTTCGCCTCGTCCAGCACCTCGGCCTCCTCTTTCGAGAGATCTGCCGGCGAGCCAACCTCGGGCATCCAGACCAGCCCGGTGAGACCGCCGGTGCCGCCGCGCGCAAGGTTCATCCCAGCGCTGCCGCCGGTGCCGGTGTCGCTGGCGGAGAGCACGCCCTCGCCCGCCGTCTCGGTCACTTCCAGGTCTTCGGGGTCGATGATCGTCAGCAGGCTGACGCCAAAGCCGCCGGACTTCGCGACCTCTGCGACGAACGGCACGACCTGCTCTGCCTCTTTGGTCCCGTCCAGTGGAATGAGAATCTTTTCAACCATTGCTTCCTCCGCAGTTGCCGTGAAACGCCGGAATCGCGTGAGTATACGCTGTCCAGTGCACCGGAAACGTAAGACTGCGCCCTTTGAATGCGCCTACAAGTTTGCGACACCGCCGCACGCCCTCAGTCCGAGACTCGTGAGGAAAACGTATCGGTTCGCGGATGTGTCGCGGCCTGCTGGCGACTATCGACTAAGCGCTCCAGCGAATAACAGGAATCTGTGATGTTCGCCTCTGAAACGTCCCGAGCGCAGATGAGGCGGTGAGATTCCGCAACTGCAGTGAGGCGGTCGAATAACAGGAATCTGTGAGGAATTTGAAGTCGCCCTGCTATAACTTGGCCTCGGATGAGGGCGATAGCCCGCTGAACAGGTCACGACCCGCCGGAATCCGCAAAGACAGGGCACGGGAGTTACTGATGAGGTCTGTTGCGCGCCCGCTTATGTACGCACTGGTGCTGGCCACTGCCGGAGTCATCGCATGCACATCGAGCGAGCCGATCCCAACCGTTGACTCGCCAGGCTCGCAATCTGACGAGACCGTCGCACCCACATCTCGCCCTGCGGAGACATCAACATCTGCGCCCGCAATAACACCAAGCGCAACTTCCGCCGCGCAACCTAGTCCGACTGCAACTGCTCAGCAGGCGCCCGAGCCGACCAGCACCTCGCCCTTACCTGTATCTGACCGGCGCGTTGTAAGAGCCGTGCCGTTCGTAGTCGGCGCTAACGGAGTCGACTACATATCGGACCTGCCGAGCACCACTGTCCAGCTCGGCGGTGTCGAGGAAGCGCTGTTCGTGTACCGGGACGGAGACTCGATGTTTCCGCAGCTCGCGGAAGGGTGGTCACTGGAAGAAGGGGAAACCGAGGACGACTTCATGAAGGTCGTTGTCACTATGAAGCAGGGGATTCGCTTCAACTCTCCCAGGGGCTTTGAGACCACCGACTTCGGTGAGTTCAACGCGCACGAGGTGGTCGAGTGGATGAACCGGTGCACTCCCGAATCACTGTGCGACAACCCTTCGCCATTCAACATATTCGCGAGCCCTGCAGTCGCAACTGATGACTACACGCTGGAAGTCCCGATCGCGTTTCCGTGGTCGGGATGCGCGCCGCTTTCTCAGTTTGGATGCCACATCGGACGAGATGAAGGAGTTCATAAAGTCACGACCGTAGATACTCATGGCGAGGACTGGGCTCGTGCGCACCATGTCGGCACCGGTCCGTTTGTGCAGGGGCACTGTGTATTCCGAGACACGTGCACGGTGCATGCGCTTGCAGAACACTGGCGCAAAGTGCCGGACATCTCGGAATACACAGCCATCGCGGTGCAAGACGAGGACATGCTTAAGGCGATGTTGAGGAGCGGACAGGTCGACTTCGGCGTGTTCGACTACATGGACCTGCCTGACCTTCTAGATCACGGAACACTCCATTTCCTGGAGACGATGCCAGGAGGCACGATCCCGCAGTCAATAATCTGGGCCGGAAACCTCTGGGAGCACAGCCACGCTCTGTTTCCTGACACCGACCTGGAGCCCTGGAAATCACCGGTCTACTCGCGGGACTTCGCGTGGATAGGGAACCCGTGGGGCACTCTGAACATCCCCTGTTCTGAACTCGATCAGACCGGACGGGAGAAGTGCGGCGAGGCTCCGTATGAGGACCTCGACAACCCGCCTGGGATGGACGACATGGAGCAGGCCCGGCTGGTGCGGCTGGCTCTGTCGATCGCGATCGACAGAAAAGGCATGAACCAGAGGTTCCTTGATGGTATTTCACTGCCTGTCTATTCCGAATACATGGGCCCGACATTCCCCGGATGGGACCCTGGCAGGGACACGGGATCGTGGGACTGGCTCGGCAACCGTATCGAGCCGTCGGGCTCAAAACAGCCGGTGAACTGGGAGCTCAACGACAATGACCTGGAAGAGGCCGGGCGTCTCCTGGACCTGGCAGGATTCCCTCTCGTCGATGGCGTTAGAGAGGGTTTTGGCACGATGTCGTTGCAGTCTCACGCAGCAGAGGCTGGCCGGGTGGGGATCGAATACGCAGACGCGATCGTTGAGCGGTGGTCGGAGCTCGGCATCGAAGTCGTCAACGTCGTCGAGGACTACGGGGCGTTCATAAGGCCGCGGCTTATCGACAGAACCCAGTTCCTGCCGGTGCTCAAGAACGGAAACGTGCCTTCCAATCGCTTTCCGCTGGACTTTCCGATTCCGCACCAGGACTTCTCAGGCAACCGTCCAGGACTCGGGTTCGGCTTTGAGTCCCAGGCGGCCGCCAACTGGTGGCTCTCAATGCAGGGAGCCACCAGGGACGAGGTGAAGCGGATACACCTGGACTGGGTTGACTATGCCATCTACTGGCAACAGTATTCAGGTGTGTTTCAGGTTTCAAAAGGGGTCGTCGCCACCACACGGATCGAGAGCTGGGACGGCACCCCGATGAACTGGCAGAACATATCTCGTAATCCAGAATTCATCGTGCTGAGAGACTGAACATATGGGGTCCGGGAGATTCGCATTCGCTGTCACGGCGTCGCTGACGACGCTGTTCGTCGCCTGTGGCTCGGGCGATGTCGAATCTGACGCAAAAGCGCCCGCACCGACCCCTACGCCTACCGCGACCCCGACTACGCAGGAGGAACTTCGCCCTGCTCCGCGGGGTGACGCTCCGGTGCCTGCGATAGACCTGCTTCCGATTCGTGAGCCGCCCCATCAGATTAGGCATGCCACGATCCCGGACGACCCGGACCTGATAAATGAGCTGTGGTTCGAGTACCTGTCGAATGCGGAGATCGTGGCTACCAGTCCCGAAGTTCGCTCACTAATCGTCCTGTGTGCTGATGGCACAGGCGTCGTGAACGGAGCGGGCTCGGGCGATCCGGACGCCGAATTCGGACGAGGATCGGAGTTCGAGTGGAGGATTCTCAGGAGCCCGTTCGATCCGTCCAACACAGTCCTGTTCATGGCCTCTAAGGCCGGCACGTTTTCGGAGGACCCGTCTTCTTACAACGCCGGATCAAGTGGCCTTGTGATGGACCGGTTCTTTATGGACAGCCCCAGGCTGATCGACACCAGGTTCAGGTGGTCCGAGGAACGGGGACAGCTCGAACACACTCTCGTGACGCCTGAGTTCAGTCCTGAGTGGGAACAGTGGGACAGATTTGATCCTGAGGCGGACGTCGTAGAGACGAACCGGTGCGAGGCCGCTGAGTGAACGGTTTCTTCGCACCTGTGCAGCAGGTAGCGGATAGTCA
The DNA here is from genome assembly GCA_028278465.1 of Dehalococcoidia bacterium. Taxonomy (GTDB): domain Bacteria; phylum Chloroflexota; class Dehalococcoidia; order Lucifugimonadales; family Lucifugimonadaceae; genus JAJCYX01. Next base: position 4,144 of record JANQEF010000098.1, read on the forward strand.
TCCGTCATCAGTCGGCGAATCAAGCGAGACTATTCGTTAGCGCTCACCCCAGACTGGCGCCGTTGTCCCAAACAGCTAAAGCGTCTGGTTGGCGATGCGGATGTGGTGCGCCGTCTCAGATGAAAGGCGGGCGACCTGCGACGGGCTGAGGCGGTCGCAGACCCAGTCCCAGTGCAGCGAAACCGCCTCGCCAGCCTTCAGATCCTTCAGGTAGCTCTGTCCCTCCGCCGTGCGCCTCGCCTCTCGGGTGACCGGCTCACCAAGTGCCAGGTTCCCCTCCGACAGCACAACCGGCTCGTACCGTACGTGCACCATGTCGCCGGCGATCGACTCGACGACGCCCCAGGCGATGCGGCACCTGTCCATCGTGTCGATGTTCGTCTCCAGCAGGCCGGTGCGCGTCCCAACGTCGAAGACGTGGAACGAGTGGTGCGGCCGCGCTCCGGCGGGCACCTTGCCGGCGATGTACTTGTGGAGCCGCTTCGGTATCCGGCGGGCGATCTTCTCGGTCAGGTATTCGTGGAAGTCGACCGGCTCGACCCGCCGCAGGACGTCGTTGCCGACCCAGTACGCCTCGACCACCCGGCTGTCGAACGGGTCGCCGATGCCGGACGCCTCGGCGATGAACACCAGGTTCGGCCACGCCGCCTGGAACTGGCGGATCAGGTGGTTCATGCCGTCGTCAGCAGCGTCTTCCACGGCGTAGTCGAGCAGCTCTTTGTCCTGCGGGCCGCCGCAGTAGCCGAGAGAGTTGGGCATGAAGGCGTAGCGCGCGAAGGTGAGGCGACCGTCGCGGGCGCCGTTCTGCGCTGGCTGGATCTCAGATTGCGTCATATCCGGTCACACCGCCTCGCCGCCTGTTTCGACATCGATCTGCGCAATCTCGTCCCAGGCGGAATCGATCTCGCTCGCCTCCTCTGCCGTCAGCCGCTCCAGCGCCATCCCGAGCGACACCAGAACGTGGTCGCCGGCTTCAACGCCCGGTAGCGCGATGAACGACACCTGCCGCGGCGTATCACCGATCAGCACCTGTCCCTGCTCGCCGTCGACAGACAGAACTCTTCCCGTCACCGCGAGGCACATCAGGCCGTCTCCTCGACGTTGATCGAAACCAGCTCCGGCCCGCCGGACAGAGTCTGGCTAATCTCGATATCAGCGCCCTCCACGACTGTGCCGACGGCCGCAGCGCCGATGTGCAGCTTCAGCGCGTCCGGCAGGTAGCCGCCTTCGGGGCCAAGGCGGATCTCCAGCAGCGTAACTCGCCGGGCATCGCCCGCGTTCTTTACCGCAGCTTCCACCAGCTCGCGGGCTACTGGCGACTCATGCATGCGATCTCCCTCCGCGCCATGTCGACCAGCCCTTGCAAACCCTGCCTGCACGCCTTTGACATCTCATCGCCGAGACCGGTCGCCGCGGGCTCGATCCCTATGACGACCAGCTGTTCAGGCAGGCTGCCAAGCGCACGTGAGAGTTCGATGGCGTCGGCAAGCGCGTCGCCGTGGCTCGACATGCGAGACCGCGGCGTGACGCCTGTCTTGCGAACGTCAATCCTGTGCAACGTTCCTGGCAGTGAACCGGACCTGACGGCGTCGATAACGATGACGCGCCTGTGTCCCGACCACGCCGAGATGATCCGCGCCGGATCGTCGCTGAAGCACAGGAACTCCGCGTCCGGCTGTCCCGGCTCCCGCTGCAACTCCTGCACCGCCAGCAGACCGGCCTCGTCATCGCCGCGGAAGTGCGCGCCGATGCCGATCACCAGCGGCGTGTCCACCTGTTTTTTCGTTGCTGATAACGGTCGGCTCATCGGCTATCTCCGGTTCACCGTCACGTCGAGGAAGTGAGTGGCGCATGAGATGCACGGATCGTAGCTGCGCACCAACTGCTCGCACTCGATCGTCAGCTGCTCGTCCTCGTACTCCAGCCGATCCGGGAGGAAGGCGGTGAGGTCCTCCTCGATGCGGGTCTGGTTCTGCGACGTGGGCGGGATGATCTGGGCCTCGG
>JANQEF010000117.1 GCA_028278465.1 Dehalococcoidia bacterium
GACCCACCACTCTTGTGTCAATGTTTGCATTGCCGCCGATACCAAATCTCTGCTCGGCCTGGCAGTCAGGTAGCTTACTACCGAAGTTTCGACATAGACGGTGGTTTTCATAGGATATGCTTTGCGGGCGATCTTCTTCCGAAGCTAACGCTCAGCATCAGCGGCGGCGCGAAGCGCCGTCCGCTGCATGCTGTTGTTCGGCAGCCTCCTCGCTAGCAGCAAGGATACCCAAGCCAGCGTGCCGGCCAGCTCCGATAGCGAGCGGCCCTGGAAGGTCTTCATGGAATCCTAGGCGAACGTGCCACCTTGGAAGATGCCTCAGGTAGTCCGGCACGGCATAGCGACGCGGATGCGCTGATCCTGGCCAGAAGGGCGCCTTTCGGACGGTGAGGTCCGCGATCGCCCCAACCGGTAGATCGGCCTGTGCGAGTGCGGCGAGAAGAAGTCTCTCTGCCTTGGCTTGCTTCCCGTCGTCGAATCCCGGCAGGATCACGGGGGTGACGCTGCACCACGTCCGCGCTTCGGCGACATATCTGCGAAGCATCGGGCGGGAGCTCGGCCGCCAGAAATCGAGGAGAACGCCGCGGTCGCTTCCGTCGGTGTCACGGAGCATCGCATTGCGTAGTCGATCCTGAGCCCACAGCGCATGTAGCCTCTCTCCGCCGAACGGCTCGGCGATGAGAAGGCGGCGGATCAGCCCGTCAGCATGTTCATGCCCGATCGTCGGCAACGGGAGGTAGGAGAAGCGCGGCGGAGTCCCCTCCTGCTTCCTTACGTGGCCAGCAACGTAGGTCTCCGACCCGCCCGGAAACTCGTGACTATCGGCTTTGGCTAATGTGCATGCGAGGGATCGGAGCATGGCCGCAACCGTGGCGGCACTCTCTGGTCGGAAAGCACCACCTTCGGGTAACTCGAAGGCAGCGAATGGGCGAGGCGGAAGTGCCTTGGTGCTCAGGTATTCGACGATAGCGAATTGGCGTACTTTCAGCGGGGGGCGGTACCGTTTGCCCTGGATCCGCCGCATGAACGATTGGTGGACCCGGTCCAAGTCTTTCAGGGAATAAGCCGTCGGAACACGCCACGTTGGCACTCCGGGGCCCCGCTCGGGCCACGCGCACCAGCGCTGGCCAGGTAAAGCGGCAACCTCGGCGTCCGTGAGTACCCGGCCATTGCCTGCCACTTGATCTATTCCCCAGCCCAGCGCCAGGAGGTTCCGGGCTTCTTCGCATAGCGTCTCGCTCCAGGGCTGGACAGTGGCGCCGTTATCGAGTGCCCACACGAAATGAACCGTGTCCCCGTTCGGCAGATGGTGCGGCCAAGCCAGCTTTCCTGTCAGTCGATCCTGACGGTCGAACTTCTTGTCCCCGTCGTTGTTGGGCACGTACAGCGTGAAGCGAGTCGCCCGTCGTGCAGCGGGCGCTATGATGAGCGGGGCCGGGCGATTCTCCAACCACTTGAACGCGCTGGCCCGAGCGTCGTTCCAAGCAACACCGCGGGCGCCCGTGCGCGCCCCAGCCAAGAGCGCCTGGAACAGGCGCATGGGCGAGGGCGGCCACTCCGGGTCCTCGTCACCCTTCCCGTGGAAGAAGGGGTCGAGAAACGTGATGGAGATGCAGAGATTCATGAACGGGGCATCCTGCTACTACTTCTTCTCCTTGGCCGTGCCCTTGCCCTTCGCACGCTTATTCCCGAGCTGTTCGATCGCCTCCTTCGTGACCGCTCCCTGCCGAAGGAGCCTCTTGCGATCCTCTTCGCTCATCCTCAGGACCTTGTTGGCCAAGTCCGAATCGAACGTGCCGGTGTGCTCCGCCGTTACGTCAAATGCCTTGGCCGCAGCGTCAGCGTAGGACAGAGCCTCCTCATGCGTGATCGAGAGATCTGTTCGAGTGCCATCGTGCCTGACCAGCGTCCACGCCGCGGAGTCCTCCGGATCGGGCACGAGTTCGCAACCTTCGCGGAGGTTCGATTCCATCGGTGCCGTGAAACTGACCAGCGCCAACCCGAGCACGTACCGGCGGATCCTGAGGGTCTCTTCCACCGACGACCCTGCCAGGGCCCTGAGCGCCGCCAGGTTGAGAATGGCTTCCCGGCGGATCTCGGACTTCGCGCCCTGCAACTGGACACCACCGTGGGTCTTGACGGCGGGGACGTGGGCCAAGCCGAGCTGTGATTCCTTGGTCTCCTTGCCTCCGGGTGACACGGCCTGCGCCTCGCCGTCGGCCAGGATCTCGCCCGCGATCGTCGAGTACTGAGCCGAGCGCGTCAGCTCCTTAACGTTGTAGGCCCGGATGACCGCGCGGACGATTCGGGGCAGCTTGACCTGCGTGGCTCGTGAGTCCCACGAGCCGAACACGATCGACGTGGGAGCGATCTTCGCCAATTGCTGGGCGCTTCCTTCATCGCGGTAGGCCTGGAACGCTTCGTGAAGTTGCGGACCCAGGGTCGAGAACCGAACGATCGCGTCAGCGGCACGATGCCCGGCGTCGAGAAGGTGGATCGCGCGCTCGCCGGCCATAATGCGCACCTGCGGCACGAGGTGTTTGTACTTCTTGCGCTTGAAGATGGGCTCCATCCGATTGGCCTGGGAGCCGACGCTATCGATCTGGCAAACGCTCGAGCCGTCGTCGAACCGGTCGATGTTGTAGCCGGCCTTGTTCTGGTCGATCGGATAGGTCGGCGGAAACACGACCGCGTCCTGTCCTTCCATCGGAATCAGCGGCTGTCGCATCGTCAGCGCCGCTACCTCGCTGTCGTCTTTCAACCAATCGTCGTTTTGCTTGTCGTCTTGGTTCATGTGTTATCTCCAATCCTCGTGGACCAGCCGAAGGCCCCGTACCTCTTCTGATCGTCCCGGGCCCAGAGCGGAAACCGATAGTGCTGGCGTCTTGGCACGGCGGCTCCACCGCAGGCAGCGGCAGCGGCGACTGGAGCGTGCAATGGGTGCTGCCAGACCCAGTAGTCGCAGAACGCCTTGATCTTGTGTTTCCTTGCCACTTCTACGACTGGACGAAATCGCTGTAGGCCGATCAAGCAGAGCAGTTCGACCGCCGGATGCGCGAGGGTTTCGGCCTCGATCACGTCGAGTGAAAAGCCTGCGTCGAGGGCATGGGCGAAGCGCCTGGCGTCGAAATAGAAGGGCTCGACCGGCTTGCTACCGTCACGCATCACGCAGGCATGATCCAGCAGAGCACCCGGGTCGCCGTTGCGGGGCAGCGCTTCCTGAGCGGACTGCGCGATCTTGTTGATCTCCTGGCGACCTGCCCAGGTCTTTGGTGTCGCCTCGTCGTCGCTCGATTGCCACCAATCGAGCAGAAGAGCCACCGGATCGGCAAGTTGAAGAGCCCCCTTTCGCGCGCGTTGCCCAAGCTCCTTTCGGCGCTGCTCCTTCTCCGCGGCGAAGACCCCGTTCTCTTCCTTGAGCTTCCTCTTCTCGGCTTCAAGGCGCTTCTGCTCCTGTCGTTCCGTCTCGGTGAGACCGGAAACGTGGCACTGCCTGAGGGCTTCAACCAGCCCTGCGAGCGTAGCCTCAGGGTTTCGGACAACGACGAAGAACTGGCTGTCCGCCACATCGAACCACGCCTCGGCGCCCGGCCAGAGCCGATGAGCAAGCTCCAACAGGCCACAGCAACCGAAGAACTGCCCTGGGTTTCTCACGTCCACCCGGACTCCGAAGGTCGGCGCCGGGCTGGTCATGTCACCGTCTCCTGGTACTGCGGGGTAGTCGCCGCCTCGGCGGCCTGTTGAGACGCGGCAATGTCGGCACAGCGCAGCAGCGACTCCAGCCATGCCAAGCCCCAACGCCCGAAACGTTCCTGCAACCGGCCGAAGCGTCGCATCACCGCGGAGGCCGCCTCGTGGTTCTCGGATAAGGTGCGGGTAGTGTCGTACGACCGCGGCTCGAAGTGCGGTCGCGCCCATTCGTGATGCGCGGCGATGAGATGGAGCACAAGTTCGCGCTCGGCGCACGCCCTGAGTTCGCCATCCACCATCGCCTCCAGCAGCGAACCGAACTCGTGACGGTACCCGCCAAGGGCTCGAGGATGCAGGTAGCGCGGAGACTTGGCGAGGGGGTTGGTATTGTCACCGTTGCGGGCGTAGCGTTGCCAGACCGGTCGATCCTTGCCTCTGTCGTGCCATCTCGCAGCTGTGACCATCGCAGCCGTGACATGGTCGGGCAAGTGCAGCTTCTCCGCAATCTCGGTCATCTGCTCGGCGATTGCCCTGCTGTGGTCGGCCAAGGTCTGCCTGGCGCTCGCCGTCTCCGGATTCTCCAGAGCCGATCGCCGAGGCGACACGAGCAGTACCAGATCGCTCCTCTCGGTGTCGTCCTGGCTCTCCTCGGGTTGATTGAGCGGAATCCTCGCCTTCTCGCGCAGCGCCGCCGGAAAGGCATCGAAGGTCTCCCCCGTGAGCAGTCGCTCGAATCGCTCAACGTCGGCTGACCGCGAGTGGAGCCACCGCTCGCGGCGTTCATCGGTTGGCCCCGCCTCCGCCACATCAAGGACGAGCCCGTCGGCCGAATCTACAGCTTGGGGGTCGAGCATGCCGTTGCGGTCGAGTCCCGATGCCTCCAGGGGAAGGATGATCGTGCGATAGGCCAGGTTGAAGTCGTTCCCTACGATGTCCGACAGTCTCGACCACCCAGCCCCGCCGCGCTCGTCCAGCCAGACGACAAGGAAGTCACGGCCACCGTCCTTGCCCTGCTTCCGGTGATTCTGGAGAAGAGTCTCCAGCGCCTTCTTCACGCGGTCGGTCCGGTCGCGCAGCCGCTCCCGAGCCTCGATGCGACAGGCACGGAACCAGTCGCGGAGCGTCGCGTCGTCGACCTCTGCCCTGGCGAGCATGCGGATCTCATGACGCCAGGTTACGAACGTCTCCGGCGGGTCCTGCGTGAGCCCATGAAGGAATGGTGCCACTTCCGGTCGGCCCGGCATCGTCTCGATGCTGGTCAGCGACCAGGCATCCAGCAGAATGTCCGTCAGCCTGGGCACATCGAGTCTGGGCGAAAAGGCGGCCTCGATTGCCTCGGGGTTCGCGGCGCCGATAACCTCGCGTAACCTTGCCGGACCGACCCCCAAGCCATCCTCCGATTCTTCCGTCCATGTTCGCAGGAGGTGGAGCGTTGCCACGATGGCCTGCTCGACCTCCGACGGATTGTCCTTGCCCGGAGGATCCCCGACGACGTCCACCCGCGCCCAACGCCCCTGGCCGCCGCGACGGTTCACACGCCCCAGTCGCTGGATCAGCGCATCGAGCGTCGTTAGATCGCACACAAGGTGATCGGCATCGAGATCGATCCCGACCTCACCCGCAGAGGTGCTGACGAGGTAGACGCTCCTTGGTACCCGACACTCGGGGTCAAGGAGTGCGCGGTAGACCGGGTGCGTCTCGACAAGCTGGTCGCGCTCGTGCCCCCGGATCGTGCCCGTAAGCAAGGCAACTCGTTCGTCGCTACCGTCTCCCAGAGACTGCGCAACGGTCTCTGCCACCTGCTGCGCCTGCGCGGGGGCACGCACGTAGATCAGGATCTTGGCACGCGCCGCCTCGTGGGCCATGCAAAGCTCGACGATCCTCGCGACGACGACGTCTTCCGGGGCCGAGTGTAGGTGCAACCGCTTGTCTGCCGTGAGGCGCACCTGGACGACTTGGTCCCTCTGGTCCTCCGCCTCCAGCGCGAAGACAACGCTTTCGCGCCGTCGCGAGGTCGCCGACAGCTCGATCACGCGAACGGGGCGAGTGGCCACGACTGGGTGGCCATTCCGCTTCGCTTCTCGGCCCTGCTCGTACGAAATCGCCTCCAGAAGATCGCTGAACGCCGGCGTGAGGTGGGCTTCGTCGTGGACGATCAGGGCGTCCTGCCCGATCAGGCCAGCGTGATGCGACCGGTAATAGCGACCGTCGCCATAGCCGCTGAAGAGCAGCTTGCTGCCGGTCATGTCGATCGTTCCAACAACTATCGCCGGCCGAGCCGGATCGGTCTTCCACTCCTCGTTGTCCGCGAGTTCCCCGCGCAGCGTACTCACCGCCAGCGGAAAGCCATCTGTGGCAGAGAGCCCGCGTAGTATCTCCACGATCGCTTGGAGCGGGTCAGCGTGGTCCTGCCAGTCGGAGTTCTCCGGCTGGAGGAGGCGGCCGCGCATCCGTTCCACTATCTTCGTTGCCTGGTCGACGACAGTCCGACGGTTAACGATGTAGATGAGGCGTCGCGGCAGTCCGACGTTGCCCAACTCGGCCTGCTCAACGAGTGCCAGGAGCCAGAGAGGGAGCACAGAGGTCTTCCCGAGCCCCGTGGGGATGTCGCAGGTGGTCGGCACGTCGTTCCTGACGAAGCGTTCGAACAGCCGGCGCTGCCACTTCATGGGTGAGAAGCCGGTCAAGCCGCGGAATGCCTCGTCAAAGCGCGTGCTCATTCGTCTCTCATGACCTCACTCGCCAGGATTGGTCTGCCGAACGTCAAGCATAAGCCGACGCAAAAAGCAGAGCGAGGAACGAGCGGCGCTTTTTGCGGTCGGCTGTATGCGCTTGTTATGCTTTACTCGTTGTCA
>JANQEF010000121.1 GCA_028278465.1 Dehalococcoidia bacterium
GAGGCGGAGGACCGGTCCCGACCGCGCCCGTCGCGCCTGAACCAACCGCAGAGGCCGCAACGCCGCCTTCCATGCCGCGATCCGTGCGCGCCGAGGCCGGCGACTCCTCTGTGCTGATCACGTGGCAGCGGCCTCTGTCGGACGGCGGCGCGATCGAGGGTTACCGCATCTTCAATGTAAATACCGCACGGCCGACACTGATCGCAGGCGACGTGCTTGAGGCCAGGGTGCTCGGCCTCGACAACGACACGTCGTACCTGTTCCAGGTGCAGGCGTTCAACTCGGCAGGCGTCGGCGAAGCGGTGCTGGTCGGCCCTGTCACGCCGGTCGCCGGCAGTCTCGAGACTCTCGACCTGAGCGCAACCGTTCATCCCGACGACACCGTGACGGTCTGGTGGTCTGCGCCGGAGGGCGATCGGCTGGCGCCTGTTGCCGTCTACCGTCTGCAGAGCGGCGACGGGGACCTGTTGCACAGCCTGCGGCCGGGCCAGCCGCTGATAGTGACGGTCGATGACCTGGCGAACGACGCAGAGCACGCGTTCAGCGTTTCAGCGCTCGACGCGGACGGCGAATTGGTCGCCACCGGAGTGTCTGAACCGGTCTATCTGCCTCCGACGTTGAAGTCGAGCTTCGATCCGCCGCCGTTGGACGCGGTCACGGTGCCGTTGGCTGATGGCGCTCGTGCCGAACTGCAGCTTGCGTTGCAAGAGGCGGCGGGCGGCGAGGGCACCGTGGCCGACGTGCCGATGGTGTTGACGCTGCGGGATGGTGAAGCGGAGGCGTTCGTCGAGGTCGAAGGCCTACACCGGGCGCTTGAGCTGCCCGGAGATTTCGTTGTCGAGTCGGACCAACTGGCGGTCCGCGGCATGCCCGGTGGTCCGATCGGCTTCGATCTGCAGATCGCAGACGACGTCCGGTTGGTCGGCGACGCGAATGTGCTGATCGACCCGTCGGGGATCCTGTTCAGGCTGATGCAGGCGGAGATGGAAGTGAAGCACTCGCTGGAGCCCGGAGCCGGGCCGCTGGCTGACTTCACTGTGGTCTACTCGCCTGAATCGATCTCGGCAGGCTTCGCTGCCGGGGCTGCGGTTCCTGTGGAGATGCCGCTGGCACTGGAAGAGGCGCTGAACGAGGCGTCCGGCCACGCCTTAGAGGTGTTCGAGGTCACGTTAGCCGGCATGCAGTTCGGCGAGTCGGCCGCAGAGCTGATCCGGGTCACGGCTGACGCCGAGTGGCACGCGTCCCTCGTCGAGATCAGCTCAGACCTTGCGGTGCTTCGGGTCGGTGATGCCGGTGATATCGATTCTGCGCCGCTTGCATGCGCCGGAGAGACCGGCTCAGCGACCGTCATCTGCTCTGCAATGTTGCCGAATAGCGGCGCCGGTACTCTCTACTACGCCGTCTTGACCAGCGGCAGCCAACAACCCGCTCCACCACGGCCGACCCCAACACCGCAGCCAACGGTCATCTCCGCACCGTCCGAGCCGACACCAACGGCAGGGCCACTGCTGGTCGTGATTGAGGAGCCGTCACCGGCTCCTGCACCTCAGCCCACTTCGACGCCGACTGTCGAACCTCAACTACGGCCAACCTCGACACCTGATGCGCCTGTGGTGCCGGAATCGAACAGCGGCGCGTCGATAGTCACGTGGTTGATGTCGGGAATCCTCGGCCTGGTCGTGATCCGAGGTGCGTTCTACGCAGTGGGAAGGCTGAAGGCTTAGCTGTTCAACCTGGGAGATCGTCCAGCAAGCCACGACTGATTGCCTGTCGCTATCGACAGATCGCCAGAGCCTACGGCTGAACGCCTGGCACTACCGACAGATCGCTCGGGGGCTGATCACTCGCCCGCCTGCACAGCCCAGTCTGGCCGCTCTTCATGCGGCGCGAACGCTCTTCACCAGCCTGCTCAACCCCTCACGTCGCTACCGGCCAGCGACCTTACAGGCATTTCACCTGGGCCTCGCACTCAAACGAACAACTGACGACGTCCGACCGCTAAACACGACAGGCACGAACCACAACCTGCTACAGCCGCGAACCGGCTAGCACAGAGTCGAAGTGGAGGTTGGCGACGAAGTCACGTCGTGCGACTTCCGGTCATACGACCACGAGAAGCCTCGAACCGGCACGCCGCCCTTATGAGCCTCAACGGTGATCGTGCCGTTCTCTGCATCCTCGGCGACCCACTCCACGCTCCGTGGGCCGTCCCGCTCCACCAGGAACAGGCAACGCGGGTTGGAGTTGTCGCCCTCGACGTACGTGTCGGCAAGGTGCTCGCGCACCATCACGATAGCGTTGTTCAGGTCGCGGTCCGTAGCGCTGCCAGAATTCGTGCATGCGATCGCAGCGAAAAGCAGCACAAGGCCCAGCGCCAGCATTCCAGGTGTTCGAATCCTCGAAAGTTCCATGTTCCGCCTCAGCGAGAGGTAGCTGTTCAAGCCCGGCCGGACTAGAGCTGCGTCGAGCCGTCCGTGCTCTTCGGCCTGGATATGGACCGCCTGATCCTGGCGCCGGTCTGCTTCGTCCGCTGGCCTGCCTGCCTGAGCTTCGGGCCTGCGGCCTCTCGCAGTTTGATGGCCGACTGCTTGACGCCGGAGAGGTCTGTGGGCGGCTGCCAGCCGTATCGGTAGGCGATGTACCCGGCTATGCCGAAGCCGGTCACCAGGACCACCACCACGATCAGCACGATAACCAGGATGACTACGCCCGAGCCTGAGCCAGAGTCGACGCTGGGCTCCTCATCGCCCGTCGCAGGGACCTGTGCGCCTGAACCGCCTGTCGTCTGGCCTCCAGCATCGCCGGCCGGAACGTCCCTGGTAGCGGGGACGTTGAAGTTGATCTCTACCGGCTGCGACTCCTTACCGTCGAAGTTCACCTTTCCGGTAATCGTGTAATCGCCTGCAACGTCGGCGTCAACGAACACGTCGATCTCGCCGAATTGCCCCGCCTGCACGAGCTGCGGAAGGCTGGTGATGACATCGACCAGCTGGCCGTCCCGCGTGATCTCGCCGACAAAGACGGCGTTGGCCTCGATCTCACCGGTGTTCTGGAACTCGACGAGGATGCGAGCGATCTCACCGGCGATCGGGTCGTTGGTCAGGCTGATGCCCTTCAGCGTTCCGCTGCGAGTCAGCGTGCCGCGTTCGAAAATAGTGAACCGGACCGTCGAGCTGCCCAGGTCGAGGTCCAGGAAGCTGCCGGTCACCCGGGCTGTGAAGTCGCCGAGCCTGAGCTGGTCGACATCGATCTCAAACTCTCGTGACGCAAGCTCCTGCGGACCGATGCTCTCGACGGTGACGTTGTGTCGCGCCACCTCTTCGTCGGCCTCGTCCGTGATCACGATCTCGAAGGTTGGCGTGATCTTGACGTTTCCGGAGTTCTCGAGCCTTAGATCGACGCGCAGCGGGAATCCGGTCTCGATCGAGATGGCGGCTGCGTCCAGCAGGCTTCCGCCGAGCACTTGGTCTCCTGTTACATCAGCGAACACCCTGATCGAAGCGCCAACGGTGGCCGCGCTGCTGCCCGCAGCAACGTCGCCGGCAACGCCGCTCACCCGGATGGCCGAGTCATAGAAGCCGTTTGCAGCGTCTTCGGGAACAGTGATCTTGAGACCGACAGCGCCCTTGGAGCGCAGGCCGGTGTGCGGCACTTCGAGAATCTCGATCGTCTCTCCTGTCTCGATGTTGAAGAAGGAGATCCATTCGGCCAATTCACCCGTGGCGCTGAACTGGAAAGAGCGCGCCTCTTCCGAGTCGTGGAAGACGTTGATCGTTCGAGCGTACTCCTGGCCGCGTGCCAGGTTCTCGAAGTCGAAGCTGGTCGGCGCGATGCCGATGCTGTCGGCGCGTGCGGCGGTAGATGCCTGGAAGGAGATAAGGAGCAGCGCCGCGACGATGCTCAGCAGGCCGGTTGTTCGTAGTGTCTGTGTTGAAACCATGCGACCCATTCGCTGTGCTAACCGGGTGACGAATCTGTAAACGTCTCCCGATCTTACGAGGTTTTCCTGCGAACGGTGTCGGACTAAAGTCGCTTTACCGCTGAGCTTATTTGGTTACTAGCACGAAAAAGTGCCGGGGAACTGGTGCTCCAGTTCCCCGGCGACTATTCCGCAATCTACCGTGTCAAGACACGGAGAGTATTAGCTGACCGTGGCTGTGCCGTTCACGACAATGCCAGCTGCGATGTCGTTGGCGCAGACGCCAGGCGCCCACTCAGCCAGGACCTCAACCGTGCCGGAGTAGCTCCCTGAGGGAACGATTGACGGCGG
>JANQEF010000125.1 GCA_028278465.1 Dehalococcoidia bacterium
TGAACGGCAACCTGTTCGTCAGCGCGGGCGACGGCATCCAGTGCTTCAACCCTGACGGAGACATGATCGGCAAGATACGCACACCGGAAGTTGCTGCGAACTGCTCGTTCGGCATGTCAGACAGGCAGACGCTGTTTATCGCGGCGACCAGCTCAATCTGGAGCATCCGCCTCGAAACCGCAGGCGCCGGCAGGCCTTCTTAGCGAGGCGGCGGCCGCGGTCGTACTGAATCACCTAGCGCGATTGGACACAGAGGATGACGGCTGAATCGAAGATATGGCCAGGCCGGCAGGAATACCGGCCCGCGAGCGAACTCAGGTCTGGCTTCGAGTCGCTAGACCCTGCGTTCGACGAGTTGACCGGCCCGAACCCCGTGCTGGAGAAGCACTGGACCGGCGCCGAGTGGTCGGAAGGCCCGGTTTTCGTTCCGTCGCTGAACTCGGTGCTCTGGTCAGACATCCCGAACAACCGGATGCTGCGGTTCGACGCGGGCAGCGGCGAGACGACCGTGTTTCGCGAGCCGAGCAACTACACCAACGGCCACACGCTGGACCTCGAAGGCAGGGTTGTCAGCTGCGAGCACCTTGCGCACCGCATTTCCCGGACCGAGCCGGATGGCAGCGCGACGGCGCTTGTCGACAGGTTCGAGGGCAAGAGGCTCAACTCCCCGAACGACGTGGTGGTGAAGTCAGACGGCGCCATCTGGTTCACCGATCCTGACTACGGGATCATGAGCGACCGTGAAGGCGCGCAGCGCGACTCTGAGATCGGCTCGTGCAACGTCTATCGCTTCGATCCTGAAACCGGTGGGCTGGAGATTGCGGCCGACCAGCTCGACAAGCCGAACGGCCTGGCGTTTTCACCTGACGAGAGCGTGCTCTACGTGGCCGACTCGGGCAACATGCGCAGGATCTACGCCTTCCACGTAGCGGAGGACGGCAGGTCGCTATCGAACTTCAGGGAGTTCGCGGTCGTGAGGCCCGGCATCGCGGACGGCTTCAGGTGCGACGTCAACGGCAACATCTGGACGAGCGCGCACGATGGAGTTCACTGCATCGCGCCTGACGGCAGGACGATAGGAAAGATTTTCGTGCCCGAGCAGCGCACCGCGAACTGCTGCTGGGGCGGACCTGACTGGAACCGGCTCTACATCGCCGGCGACACGTCACTCTATTCGGTGCAACTGGCCGTCTCAGGAGCCCACCGCCGACCGATCTGAGATGCCGGAGACGCGGATGCGCCCGGCCTCTGCACAGCCGGGCGCATAGAACATCTATTGCGGAAAGGTTCAGGCCCTGGCGGCTGAGATGCTGAGCCAGCGTCGTGGGATCGTCGTGAGCTCGCGCTCCTCGAACACCTGTCGCAACCCCTTCTGCAGCGCCAGTCGGCCGGTCTCGAGCGGAACACCGGGCATCACGCCCTCGATCCAGTCCTTGAAGCCGCTGATGTGGAACCAGCCCGACTCGGGAACATCGATGTCGGCGACCTCTGACTTCACGATGCGGAAACCCGAGTCCTGCAGCAGCGACTCGTACTCGTCCGCGGTGAGGTGCTGGCGAGATTCCACCTTCTGGGAAGCATCCGGGCTCATGCCGTGCTCCCGCTTCAGGATCCTGAGGGAGCGCATCAGCCAGCGGCGGTAGAACTCCTCGCTCTCAGGTGGGTGAGAGCCGTCGAAGAACGACGTGTTGATCGCCAGGATGCCGTTCGGGGAGAGCTTTTCCCTGATCTGGCTGAGCAGCGTCTTCTTGTCAGGAACGTAGTGAATGGAGTTGCAGTAGACGACCGCGTCGACGTCGCCGTTGATGGCGGTCTTGAGGTTCTGTACAGGCGACTGCACGAAGCGGATCACAGCGTCTTTTCGTCCGCCGAGCTCTGCAACTGCGTCTCGCAGCGCCGAGGCCGAGTGATCGACGGCGAAGATCACCGTCTCCTTCGCAGACTGGAGCCGCTCGAGGATGAGCTTCGTGACGCCGCCGGTGCCACAGCCGAGATCGATTATCCGGCGCTGCCTTCCAACATCGGCAAGGTCGAGCAGGCGCGCATTGACCTGCTTGTAGAACGGCAGGTTCGAGAACGCGCTGAACGAGAACTCTTCTGTATCGTTGCTGTTCTCAACCAAATCTGGAGCCTCGCTATCGCCGGGCGGTGCCGGCCCCGTCAAACAGCTATCTGTCCCTGTGGAGCGCACAGGCCTTAACCATGCAATTTTATCAGACCTGCTATTCGGGCATATACCGCTCCATATGGGAAGCGAGTTCGGGAGCGTGATAGCAGCCGAGAAGTTCACGGCGAGGCGCGTTTTCCTGGCGCCTGTGCTGGCGGCGATTTTCGCGGCCGGCATTAGCTGTGGCGGAGGTCGAGATGACGTGCCGCTGATCTTCGCCGCCGCATCGCTGGCCGACGCACTGACCAAGGCGGCGGAGTCCTACGAAGCGGAGACCGGGAACGAGGTTGAGTTCAGTTTCGGCGGATCGATGGCGCTGGCGAACCAGGTGGCGAGGCTGGACGCGCCGGCGGATGGCGTGATTCTCGCCGGCGAGACACCGCTGGAGTTGCTGACGGAGTCGGGGAAGGTAGACGCCGGTGAA
>JANQEF010000172.1 GCA_028278465.1 Dehalococcoidia bacterium
CCAGAGAAAAGATAGAGGGGCACGCCTTGCGACGTGCCCCTCGGATTTCGCGAAATTGGGCGGAGGGCTAAGAGCCTGTGATTCCGCCCGGTCGATCCATCGAAGTAGGGATTTAGGACTTGCCGATCTTGAACATCTTCGTGCCGCAGGTCGGGCACTTGCCCTGTGTTGCGGGTCGGCCGTTCTTCATCGTGATCTGCTCGGGGTTCGACATCTCGCGCTTGGTCTTGCACTTCATGCAGTAGGCTTCCATACATTCCTCCCTTGACTGGCCGTGCGGCCTTGCTGGACTCCGATTTCACGACCGAAATCCAACTGGCCGTGAACTTGAGTGCAACTGGACACTACTACAAGTTTCCGAACTTGTCTCTAGTTTGGAGCCATCGGCAGCCGCTTCAGGGGCGTCGAGAGCGGCCGGATTCGGGGTTTCGGTGTCCGGATTTCAGATGAAAGTGCCGCTCAGCGCCCGTTTACTTAAGTAAACGGGCGGATTTCGCTGAAAATTCCAACTTGCGGCCAACTTGAGCCAATCGGCCCGGAATCGTGTGAATTTCGCGAAATCGGCCGGTTGCGGGCGTTCGAGGCGCTGTTTCCCAGCAAAGTTGAACTTGGCCGCAGTTTGGAGCGAGGCCTGCGTAACGGGCACTTGCGAAGCTATAATCGCTCTCCGGCGCCGCTCGGTTCTGGCGGCTCCGCAGACGCATTTCCTACCGCTTCTACACCCCGGCAAACAACGCGCACGGCGATCCAGCATTGACCTCGACAGCTTCCGAAGACCCGATCTCAGCCCTCAGGACAGAGGCGGTTGAGCAGCTCTCCGCGGCCGACAGCGCAGACGCGCTTGAAAGCTGGCGCGTCGAGTTCCTGGGGCGCAAAGGCAAGCTCACCGGCATCCTGCGCAACCTCGGCTCGCTGAAGCCTGACCAGCGCCGCGCCGCCGGAGCAGCCGCCAACCGGCTGAAGGGCGAGCTGGAGGCGGCGTTCGAAGAAAAGCTCACGGCCAGCAAGCGATCGGGGGCTTCGCAACCGGCAGACGCCATCGACGTCACGCTCCCAGGCAGGCGCCCGCGTGCGGGCGGGCTGCACCCTTCCACCCAGATCATGCGCGAGATGCTGGATGCGTTCAACGAGATGGGATTTCAGACGGTGGAGGGCAACGAGGTTGAGCTGGAGCGCTACAACTTCGACATGCTCAACATCCCGGCCGACCACCCGGCACGCGACATGCAGGACACGATCTGGATCGACCGGGACCGCGACTCTGCGGACGGCGGCATTCTCCTGCGCACGCAGACATCGCCGATGCAGCCGCGCATCATGGAGCAACAGGACCCGCCGGTGCGCATCGTCTCGCCCGGCAAATGCTTCCGCTTCGAGGCGACGGACGCCACGCATGAGTGGCAGTTCCACCAGATCGAAGGTCTCGCCGTCGATGAAGGGCTGTCCTTCGCCGACCTGAAGGGCACGCTTTACGAGTTCGCAAGGCGCATCTTCGGCGCAGACCGCAAGGTCAGGTTCCGCTGCGACTTCTTCCCGTTCGTCGAGCCGGGCGTCGATATGTCGATCGACTGGGACGGCCGCTGGGTCGAGATCCTGGGCGCGGGAATGGTCCACCCGCGGGTGCTGAGCAACGTTGGCTACGACCCTGAGAAGTACACCGGCTTCGCGTTCGGCGTCGGGCCGGAGCGAGTGGCGTTGCTGAAGTACGGCATCGAGGACATCCGCCACTTCTTCAGCAACGACCTGCGCTTCCTGAGCCAGTTCTGATCGTCGAGAGATATGAAAACCGCTGTCATGCCAGAGCTGGAGTCTCTGCTGGAGCTATGAACACCACGCCACACGAAGCAGCGCGAGCTTTGCGCCTCACCAAGGAACAGGCATGAAGGTCCCGCTTTCCTGGCTCAAGGACTACGTCGACATCACCGTCTCGCCCGAGGAGCTGGCGCACCGGCTCACGATGGCCGGCACCGAGGTCGAGAAGATCGAGCGCACAGCCGACTGGGACAACGTGGTGGTCGGCCACGTGCGGGCGGTCAACCCGCACCCGAATGCCGACCGCCTGACGCTGGTGACGGTGTTCAACGGCGAGGAAGAAGTCGAGGTGGTCTGCGGCGCACCGAACGTCGCCGAGGGTCAGACGATCGCATATGCCTCTGTAGGCGCGGTGTTGCGGGACGCTTACTCCGATGACCCGGAAGCGACTCGCCGCCTCAAGAAGTCGAAGATCCGCGGCGTCGAGTCGCAGGGCATGGTCTGCTCCGAGAAGGAGCTTGGCCTGAGCGACGAGCACGAGGGGATTCTCGAGCTCCAGACCGAGGCCGCGCCCGGCACTCCGCTCGGCGAGGTGCTCGGCGACACTGTGCTCGAGGCCGAACTCACACCGAACAGGCCGGACTGCCTGGGACTCGTCGGCATCGCTCGGGAAGTGGCGGTGCTCACCGGACAGGAGCTGCGCCTGCCGCCGCTCGACTACAGCGACGAGGCGCCGGAGGCCGGTTCGCTGGCCTCTGTGCGCATAGATGACCCCGACCTTTGCCCTCGCTATACGGGCGCCGTAATCCGCGGCGTCAAGATCGGCCCGTCGCCGGCATGGCTTGCCGACCGCATCCGGGCGATCGGCGAGCGGCCCATCAACAACATCGTCGACGTCACCAACTACGTGATGTTCGAGCTTGGCCAGCCGCTGCACGCCTTTGACTACGACCGGGTGAAGGACCACGAGGTGATCGTGCGACGTGCGAAGCCCGGCGAAAAGATCGTCACGCTGGACGGGGAGGAGCGGAAGCTAGACGAGGAGATGCTGCTGATCGCCGATCCCGAAAAGGGCATCGGGCTGGCCGGCGTGATGGGAGGCGCCAACTCCGAGATCGACGGCGCGACGACGAATGTGTTCCTGGAGTCGGCCACCTTCAACGGCTCGAACAACCGCAGGACTTCGAGCGTGCTCGGGCTCCGCAGCCAGGCGACGATTCGCTTCGAGAAGGGGTTGCGCTCCGGGCTTTCAGAGGTTGCGCTGCGCCGTGCGACACGTCTGATCCTGGAGGTGGCCGGCGGAACGGCCGCCGAAGGCATCATCGACGCCCATCCCGGTAAGGATGCAGAGCAGCAGACGGTGTCGCTGTCCCGCGAAAAGCTGGACCGCGTCATCGGCACTTCGTTTGCTGACGAGAAGGTGACCTCCACGCTGTCCGCGCTGGGGTTCGAGGTTTCGAGCGCCGGCGATGGCTGGGAGGCCCAAATCCCCTTCTGGCGCCCGGACGTGACGATCCCGGAGGACCTGATCGAGGAGATCGCCCGGATCGTCGGCTACGACGAGATACCTGTGACGCCGCCGGCAGGCCGCGTGCCATCGTGGCAGCCGCGGCCGGAGATCGGCGTCCGGCACCGCGTCTCAGACGCGCTTGTGCGCGCTGGCATGCAGGAGATCATCTCGTACTCGGCAACGAACGAGACGAATGAGCAGCGGGTACCGCTGCAGAACGGGGCGCTCGAATCAGTGCGCTTGATGAACCCGATATCGACCGACCACGCGGTGATGCGACGTTCGCTGCGAGAGAGCCTGCTCAACGCTGTCGAGCGCAACCTGCGCACCTGGCGCGGGCCCGTGGCGCTCTTCGAGGCAGGACACGTCTTCGGCAGCGCGGGCGAAGGGCTGCCGGACGAGAAGGTGATGGTCGCAGGAGCCTTCGCGGGTCTTTCGGCCGAGGCGTCGTGGACGACGCAGGCGAAACAGGCCGATTTCTACGATGCGAAGGGCGCGGTTGAGCAGTTGCTCGCCGAACTCCACGCCGAGGGCGAGTTCACTGCTGCCGAAGACCCGGCGCTGGTGCCCGGCCGGACCGCCGTGATCACGGTCCCGCTGGCGGGCGGCGTGCAGCTTGGAGTGGTTGGCGAAGTGCGGCCTGAGGTGCTGGAAGTCTTCGACATCGAGGTCCCGGTCGCCATGTTCGAGCTGGAGCTGGACGCGCTGCTCTCGGTCACTAAGGCGGTCGCGCCCGCCGACATCTACTCGCCTATCGTCCGATACCAGGACTCGGAGCGCGACCTTGCGCTGCTGGTGGACCGCTCGGTGACTGCAGCCGAAATAGTGGCGATCGCCCGCAAGAACCGGCTCGTCACATCGGCGACAGTGTTCGACGTGTTCGAGGGCAAGGGTCTGCCGGAAGGCAAGAAGTCGCTCGCCGTGCGGATCGTCTACCAGTCGCCTAACAGGACGCTTACGGCGGACGAGCTCACCAAGTCGGAGTCGGCGATCCTGCGAGCGCTGGAGCAGCAGCTCGGCGCAACCCTGCGCGGCTAGCTCACACCGACCGGACACAGCCACCGTTCAGCCGACTATGCGCGTTGCGCATCGACATCTGCGTGTGGTCACTCTGAGAGCTCATCCAGTTCAGGTCGTAGTGTTGAGACACACTCTCCAGCCTGCACCCGATGCGATGAGTCTCACAGCGATCCTTGCGGCAGACAGTAAAGGCCTGCGCTCGCAAATTACCGAGCGGTTCATGTCTGCTGGCTTCAAGGTTGAGGCGCCGAAGGGCGCTAACGGGTTCGTAGCTGCCTTCCCTCGCGTCGATGCTGATCTCGCCATCCTGGACATCCAGTCTGTGGAGACGGTCGTCACTCTCTGCAAGTTCATCCGCCGCAGGTCGGACTGCCCGATCATGGTGTTCACCGACCGCAGCGACGTGGAGAGCGTCAAGGCGGCGCGTGCGGCGGGCGCGTCGAGTTACGTGCTCAAGTCTTCAGGCGTGGACCAGCTCGCTGAGCGCGCCATCGTGGAGATCAAGAGTCGCGACATCTCTGCTTCGCCCGCCGTTCAGCCAGCGCGTGCCAGCGTCGAGCGAAGAGTCGTTATCGGCGCCGAATCGTCTCCTTTCGCAGACTCACTGGCTGATATTGCAAGGCTGCGCGGCTGGCAGGTTGAGCTGGTGCCAGACAGCGAGTCGGTGTTAGAGGCTGTGAAGAGCGCTTCACCGGAAGCTGTCGTGCTGGACGACTCGATAGCGGGCGCGCGGATTGGCGATCTTGCCAGGAGTCTGAAGAGGCGGCGCCAGACGTCCGACATCAACGTGATCGCGCTGACGCCGTTCGGTTCGCCGGAGAAGGCGCGCCGCAACGCCAGCTTCGCCGACTTTCACCTCCTGACGCCCTGCCCCGCGAACCAGGTGATCGACCTGATCGGCATTCCGAAGTCCCGTCGCAAGAGAGCTGCCTGATCGAACGGCCCAGATTGGACGGCCACACGCCGCGCCCTGTGCGGCTGTCTGCCATGTAGTTGCGTCGGTCTGCGTCGATGTTTGACCCATGAGTTTCATGAACCGCCACTACCTGCTGCTCGCCGTCTTCCTCGTTGGCGGGCTGGCGGGCACCGTCTTCTCCGCCGTTGGCGGCGACCAGTTCTACGGCATCTTCGGCTCCGGCCTGGCATCGGGCACCGTGCTCGCCTTCTACGTCCTGAGAAGGGTCGAGAGCAAGGTGCTGCGTTCGGTTGTGGTGCCACTTGAGGCTTCGGAGCCAAATCGGGAAGACGACGAGGAGGAGCAGGCGGAGGAAGAGCCAGTGGTTGATGAGTCGGTCCCATCTGCGAGCATCGACGCGCCGGAGCGTATGGACCCGCCGGCCTCGTTTACGACGATGTCTGTTGAGATGCCAGACGAACGGCCTGTGGAGTCGCCGCGCCTGGAGATGCCGGGGACAGATGCATCGAAGATAGAAGCGCAGATGCCGGAGCCTGTGGCGGACCCGGAGCCTCCGACGCCGCTGCCAGGTGTGGAGCTGGCGGTGCTGGACGGCGAGGTCCCGCCTGTACAGGCCGACGACGAACCCTCGCAGCAGCATGAAGACGTCTCGGACGACGGTCCGATCGCTGCGGAACCGGGCGCCGAGCAGTCGCTCGAGCGCTGCTCATGTGTCTGCGGCTGCGAGAAGCGCTCCATCTCCGGCGAGCTCGGGCTGTGCGGCAACTGCAGCCGCTGGTGGCTGCAACAGAGCGAGAAGTGCGAGTGTGACTACACCGTGACCGAGTTCTGCGAATGCGGCGTCATCCAGCACGGCCAGTCGGCCTGATCTTTCGCATCGACAGCGGCAGCCATCAGGTTCCCGATCACTTGCCGACAACCTGTGCAGGTAGCTTCAGTTAGCCGATGGTGCGCGAGCTTTAGCGACACTGAACGGAGCGCTCATGTGAGCGCCCCGTTTCGCGTTTCCTGTCCGCCAGTTTGGCGGGTTGCCAGACACAGAGTCGCGGTCCGGCCGACACGCCTCAGCCCACCGCGTGGCCTGTTACCAGCGGCAGGTTGGGATCGGCCGCCCACTCTGTGAGCGAGCCGTCGTAGACCGCCACGTCCTCCACGCCCAGCAGCGTCATCACGAACGCCGCGCTGGTCGCAGCTATAGCGCCGCCGCAGTAGGTGATGACACGCTCGCCACTGAGCGCGCCGACTCCCTCAACCTGCTTTCGCAGTTCGTCCGGCGACAGGAAAACGTTGTTGTTCTCCATGTCGATCACGCCGAGGAACGAGAGGTTTGCGCTGCCGGGAATGTGGCCGGGCCTGCCGTAGCGGTTCGGCCCGCGCCCGGCATACTCATCCGGGTCGAGCGCGTTCACGATGCAGGTTGCATCGCCCGTCGCCGCCAGCACCTGGTCCTTCGTGGCGATGCGCTCCGGCCGGAAACTGGCCTTGAAGTCGCCGGCGGCAAGACTCGGCGTCTCCTTCGTCACAGGCCGGTTTTCCGCCGTCCACTTCGCCCATCCGCCGTTCAGCACTGAGGCGTTGTCGAAGCCCATTGCCCGCAACATCCAGAAGAGGCGCGTTGCGAAGCAGTTCACCATGTCGTCGTAGAGCACTACCTTCGAGTCGTTGCTGACCCCGAGGCGTGACATGGCGTCCGAGAAGCGCTCATGGCTCGGCATCGGGAACATGAAGCGGTCGTTGCCCGGGTCTCGCAGGTCGGTCGTCAGGTCGGCGTAGACGCTGCCTGGGATGTGACCTTCCTGCCAGTGGGCAAGGCCGCTGATGATCTCGAGGTTCTGCTCTGCGCTCTCGTCAAAGTAGTTCGGCATGTACACGGTGCAGTCGAGGATCCTCAAGCCGGGATCGCCAAGTTGCGACTCCAGCCAGTCCGTCTCCACCAGGTACTGCGGGTTCTTGAATGACATCTCTGTCCTCCGATCTGAAGCTTTGTCAGGCGTCGATCGGTTGCAACCGGGACAGAGAAATTGTTGGAGGACGCGAAAAGCCGCCACATGGTTCATATGAACCACGCGGGCAGCGCTTCCGGGAATTTCGCCTTTACCTGCGCGGCAGAAGGCCGTAGTCGGCGGCGAGCGCCGCGGCTTCGGCGCGATTGGTGGCGCCGAGCTTGGCAAGGATGTTGGAGATGTGCCGGGCAACGGTGGCGCGCTTGATGTCCAGCTCGTCACCGATCATCGGGTTGTCTGCGCCCCTTGCGACCAGCCTGAGCACCTGCACCTCGCGCGGCGTCAGTTCTGTCAGGCCGACTTCGCCGTCGACGCGCCCGCTGACCTGGTCACGGAGGCGGTCACGAGCGTCCCTTGCCTGGTCGGTGAAGAACTGCGGGTTGGGCGGGACTATACAGTCGACCAGGTTCTCATCGGCCTGCACGCCGGTGTCTGACCAGCGTTCCGCGATGATGCGCACCAGGTCGCCGCGCCTGCGCACCTCGAAGTCGATGCGCGCATTGGGCTCGTGGTCGCGGACCGTCTTCTGGATGATCGCCGTCGACTTGACCGGGTTGCCATCGACCCCGACGACAGCGTCGCCACGCATGAAGCCGGCCGCACGCGCCGAGCTTGTGCGTCTCGGTAGCTGCACCTCGAGGCCCTGTTCGGCGACATGCGGGGTGGCGGCAGACCACGCCTCGTTCAGCACGGAGCGGCTGGACGTGGAGCAGACGCACAGCCCGAGACCGCACGCCGGACAGGTGCAAGCGCACTCCTGGCGGTCCTCGTCAAGCTCCCAGATCACCAGGTCCTGGAGCATCTCGTTGATGCGGGCGACGAATCCCGTGTGGTCCTGCAGGTGGCCGCGCGCCAGGTGTGTCGTGGTGCCGCTCTGGGCAGCTGTCGGGCTGTCTTTCACGCGGTTCGCGATCGGCATGATGATGGCGTAGCGGGCAAGCATCGCGCTGAGCAGTCCGTGCAGCTCCGACAGGGTGCGGGAGGCGCGGTGGATGCCGGATTCATCGCCGGGAAGTGTTCCAGGGGCAATGGACGGAGTGGAGGCTGTTTCTCCGACCTCCCGGCCGCCCGATTCGATGCGCTCGCGCAGCGCCAGGAGGTGGTCGGCCGCGGTGCGCTCGATGTCGCGTAGCAGGACGGCAACCGGCTCGAATGTACGGACCGATTCGCCGACCGAGCGAACCGCGGCCCGCAGCGACCGTTCATGCTCGACCATCTCCATGAGCCTGCTGTGAAGCGTGTCGTTCAGCGGGGTCCCGATCATGTCTCACCTCCGTCACTCATGCGGGCGCCGACGGCGAATCACCGGCACCGGATGGCGCTTATTTAGAAGAAATCGTGGCGCGAGTCAAATGGTGAGAAGGGCTGGCGAGCCGATTTCGGGCGGTGGTTGAACAGAGGAGCGCTCTCACTCGCCGGAGGAGTCGCAGGTCGTTTCGGTAGCTTGCTGCGCCTGTGAGGGCGTCCTGTGCAGTCGATTCGCTCAGGTCTGGGGTGTCGTTTTGCGTTTTGCGGCTCCTGGAGGTGGCGGCCAGACACCGTCCGTTTGGCTGTTTATGCGGTCTCAGCAGTTAACCTGTTCATACGCGCTTTCATACCAACACGCGCCCGAAAATCAGGTATTCGGCAATTCAAAACGGTTAACTTAACCCGCAACTACGCGTTACCCGAACAGTTAACCGGTACGGAACGATGGCTAACCGAAAACTCAGTCCGCTCATGCTGCTGGTTCTGGACGAATGCCAGAAGGCCAGGGCCGATGAGGCGGTCGCCACCGAGCAGATCGTCGACCAGTTTGCGAGTCAGAATGGCGGCAATCTGAACTCGGCGAAGGCCTCGATCTCACGCACTCTGCGCCGCATGTGGAAGCGCGGTCTTGTCGAGCTCTACGATGCTGACCCGGCTGGAGAGCTGCTTTCGCTGAGCCAGGTGAAGGCGGACGCCACAAACCGCCTAGCCCAGATTGAAGCGGATGCCGAACGCTACTTCCGCATCGCCCGGAACGCCTCCGGTCAGAACTCCCTGTGGCGGTCGCCAGACGCGATGCTCGACGACTACCGGCGCTTCTACGGCGGCGATGTTCCGCGTGGCTTCCGTACTCGCTACGTCTCACTCGTGCCGCGTTAGCCGCGGCCTTTAGGGCGCGCCGCAATGGCCGTCACCACGCCCAATCCGGCATATAGGGAATAAGCTAAGAGGCGTCGAATCCAGCCAACGATGAAACGGCGATGACGCAGCACCAGTCGCACCACAAAGCCCACCACGACCGGCCGCACCGGCACCACTACGACGCCGAGATGCTGAGCGTCGAAGAGGCGCGGGAACGGATCCTGTCGTACTTCGAGCGGCTGGAGCCCTCCGAGGTCGACCTGCTCGATGCGCTCGACATGGTGCTGGCCGAGGACCTGGTCGCTCCGTTCGACGTGCCGCCGATGGCGAACTCGGCCATGGATGGCTACGCGGTCGTGGCCTCAGACCTCGCCGCAGCGTCCGAAACCTCCGCAATCGAGCTCCCCGTCGCCTTCTCCGTCGCCGCAGGACAGGTCCCGGACGTCACCCTCAAGCCGGGCTCAGTCGCTCGCATCATGACCGGCGCTCCTGTGCCGGACGGCGCCGATTCGGTCGTGCCGTTCGAGGACACGGACGAGCTAGAACGCAGGAAGAACGGGGCGCAGGGCGAGGACCGCATCGGGCTGAAGCTGGCCGCGCAGCCCGGCGACAACATCCGGCAGGCCGGAGAAGACATCGCAGCGGGCGAGGTCGTGCTCAAGGCCGGCACGCTGCTCCGTCCCGGCGCCATCGGAGTCGCCGCATCACTCGGCAGGAACAGCGTCCAGGCGTATCGCCGCCCGATCGTCGCGATCATCTCGACCGGCGATGAACTCCTGAATCCAGGCGAAGACCACCAGCCAGGCAAGATCTACAACTCGAACGCCTACAGCATCGCCGCAGAGGTGAAGCGCTACGGCGCAGTGCCGCTGATGGCCGGCATCGCCCGTGACACCATCGATTCGCTGCAGGAAAGGCTGGCGGAGGCGCTGGAGACGGCGGACATGGTGGTGACTTCAGCTGGCGTTTCAAAGGGCGACTACGACGTTGTGAAGGATGTGCTGGCGAAGAATGGCGAGATCGCGCTGTGGTCTGTGCGCATGCGCCCTGCCAAGCCGCTCGCCTTCGGCACTCTCGACGCCGACGACGGGCGCAAGGTGCCGCACCTCGGCCTTCCCGGCAATCCCGTCAGCGCAATGGTGGCGTTCGAGCAGTTCGGTCGCCCGGCGATCCACGTCATGATGGGCCGCAACGAGATGCAGAAGCCGTCCGTGCGGGCCGTGCTCGACGACCCGGTCAACAACTACGACGGCCGTCGCGTCTACGCACGAGTCGTTGTGTACCGGTCGGACAGCGGCGGGCTGCGCGCTCGCACCACCGGCACGCAGAGTTCCGGCGCGCTCACATCAATGGCGGTCGCGAACGGTCTCGCAATCTGCCCCGACGATGTGGCTAAAATAGATGCTGGCGAGACGGTCGATGTCGAGATGCTCGACTGGCCGGACGAGGTGTTCTCGGGTTTCGGCCCGTAAGCCCGCCGATTCGCCGCACCATTTATCACATCGCAACGACGCCAGCGCGCCCGCTGAACCCGCAGAACCGGAAGAGAGACCGATGACAACCGACAGCAGCACCGTCGAGGGCTCAGTGCCCGTGATCGACCCGGACGCTAAGTATTCGATCGACGTCAAGGGGTTCGAGGCGTCCGGACGGTCGTTCCAGTACGCCGTGTACACCCGGATGTCTGAGCGCGGCATGGCGCAGCTTGGTGGCACTTCGACCGAGTTACCGAAGTCGTTCGGAACGCCATCGGAGATCATGAAGATCGTGTCGTCGATCTGCTCGAAGGAGCCTGATTACCTGCTGCCTGGCACGCCGATCTCGGAGGCGGTTTTCAGGCTGCTGGTGGCGAATGGAAACCGGCCGATGACGCTGATGGACATCCAGTCCGGTCTGGCGTCTGCGTGGGCGAGCGTGATCTACCTGAAGAACCTTTCGGACGAGGTTGTGCAGCGGATGCTGGACACACCGAACGAGTACTTCATCCGCCGCGTCGGGTAGAGGGTCATCGAACTGTCATTCCTCCTTCTCCCTTGATGGGAGAGGGTGAAACCGCTGCCATCCTGAGCTAGCTTGCCCTGAGCGAAGCCGAAGGGAAGGGCGAGCAGCCGTCGGCCTCCGGCCGACATCCCCTCTCTCTGGCTCTCTCCCACAAGGGGAGAGAGGAAGACGACCCTCCCACTAGCTCCCGCCCAAGCTGGGAGGGAGAAGACCCGTCGTCCCGAGCGGGTGCGAGGGACCCGGTGGGCGGGGCGATCCGTCTGCAGTTGTCTCTGAATCAGCGGACACCACACACGGGTCATCGAAGAGCGAACTTGACGCTGCGTTGAGCCCCACCTAATCCCAGGTCCTTCGCTGCCACTTAGGACGAAGGTGTTAGCGACTTCCTTCTCCCAGCGGGAGAAGGTGCAGGATGAGGGAGAAGTGGTCTCGCATTGGACGGTCAGATTCCTCCGCTTCGGTCGAGATGACTATCGTGGCGACTCTGTCGCCACCGGGCGCAGCAAGCGGCGCCCCTACCAAATGTCGATCTACCTACACCGACTTGATCAGCTTGATGTCGCGGTCTGTGAGGTGGCCGCGGACGTGGTCCACGTTGGCCTTCCACCACTCTGAGCCGTAGAACGCGGCTTCCTTCGCCTCGATGTCCGCCTCAGACTCGCCGTAGCTGCGCACCCACACGAACTGCGACTCGTCCTCGTTCACCCACGTTCCCTCGACCTTGATCCCGTGCTCATTCAGCAGCGGCACCAGCTTCTCCTTGAACAGCGCCATCCAGCTGTCCATCTCGCCGTCCTTGATCGTGTAGGTGCGCAGGTGAGCGAAGGTCATCGCAGGTTCCTCATGACAGTTTCGGGTTGGATTTAGTCCCGGCGCGGTAACCTTCACGCCGGCAACCGACAAGTCTAGCCGCACAGGGGGACGAGCGTGGAGATCGAGATCAAAGAGCAGTCCGAACACACCTACATGGGCATCAGGAAGAAGATCCCCGTCGCGCAGATAGCCGAGGTCTCGCGGCCGCTTTACGAACAGGTCTATAACTACGTCATGCAGTCAGGCGGCCAGATCAACGGCCCCGCGCTCGCCATCTACCACAGCGAGCCATCTGCCGAGTTCGACATGGAGTGCGCCGTTCCAGTGGCGAACGAGCTGCCGGCCAGCGGCGATATCAAGGCCGGCACGCTGCCGGCGGGCAAGGTCGCCATCGGCACCCACCGCGGCTCCTACGAAGGGCTGAAGCAGGCGTGGGAGGACTACGCCAGAGAGGTGATGGCCCGCGGCATCGAGCTGCAGATGCCGTGCTGGGAGGAGTACGCGGTCAGCATGGACTCCGAGAGCGATCCTTCGAAGTTCGTGACGCTGATCGTCGGCCCTCTCAAGTAAGACTCTGGCGGCCGCTGGTCGTTCGAACCGAAGGTCTGGCCTCTTCGCGCCTTTAGTTCGTCGCGCGTCGTTTTTCATCTCGTACCGTCCGCGCACCGGGCGCGTGCGCTCGAGATAACGCGACGAATCTAAGGTTCAGAGGCCCGTTTCGAATGACAACCCGCACTCCATACGCGACCATTTTCGATGACGAAAGTTCCAACCCTGAGCGGCCCGAGCGGCCCATCCGGAAAGAACCGATGAGCCTCGTACTGCGATTCACGGACGATGTTGAAGACCGGTTTCAGCTTGGCAACAAGGGCGCCAACCTGGTCAAGATGACCCGCATAGGCATGCCGGTGCCGCAGGGCTTCACTCTGACCATCGACGCCTTCCGGCAGTTCATGCGTGAGCGCAAGCTGCCGGTGGACCAGATCCGCGAGTCGATCGCGTGGCTGGAGGAAGAGTCCGGCCACGGGTTCGGCTCAGGGCTCCAGTTCTCTGTGCGCTCATCAGGCCCTGTCTCAATGCCCGGCATGATGGACACCGTGCTGAACGTGAACTCCGAAGAGGAGCTTCTGACCTCGGCGCGAGACGTCTTCGCTTCCTGGAACGGCGCACGTGCCAGGGAGTACAGGCGGCTCCACGGCATCAGCGACGACCTCGGCACCGCGGTCATCGTGCAGCGCATGGTGTTCGGCAACCGGGGCGAAAGCTCCGGCACCGGCGTGCTCTTCACGCGCAACCCGAACACCGGCGAGGACGAGCTGTTTGGCGAGTATCTGCCGAATGCGCAGGGCGAGGAGCTGGTATCCGGCGCCACGACGCCGCTGGCGTTGACAGAGCTCAGGGACCGCATGCCGGACGCCTACGAGCAGCTGCACGACCGCGTGAAGGAGCTTGAGCGGCACTTCGGCGACATGCAGGACGTCGAGTTCACTATCGAGGACGGCGAGCTCTTCATATTGCAGACCCGCAACGGCAAGCGCACAGGCCAGGCCGCGGTCAAGATCGCTGTCGATCTCGCAAACGAAAACATCATCACGCGCCGCGCCGCTGTGCAGCAGGTCTCGCCGGAACAGGTCGAGTCGCTGCTCTACAACCATCTCGAAGACCCTGGCGATGCGAAGCCGCTCGTCACCGGGCTTCCCGCCGCGCCTGGAGCCGCCGTCGGACGCGCCATATTCGAGCCTGCGCAGGCGGCTGAAGAGGCGAAGTCGGGCCCCGTGATCCTGGTCCGGCCCGAGACGACGCCGGACGACATCCAGGGGATCGCAGCGGCTGTCGGAGTGCTGACCTGCCGCGGCGGATACTCGTCGCACGCATCGATCGTGGCCCGGGCGATGGGCAAGCCGTGCATCACCGGCGCCGAAGACGCGGACCTGGACCTCGATGCAGGCGTTCTGCGAGTGAACGGGAACATGGTCCGGTCGGGCGATGTGATCACCGTCGACGGCTCGACAGGCAACGTGTATGTCGGCGAGCTAGAACTGGCCCGCAGCGAGGGATCGGCGGAGCTTGAGACGCTGCTGGAATGGGCGGACGCGACGACGAGCTTGCGTGTCTGGGCGAACGCTGACACGCCGGAGATGGTCTCAGCGGCTCGCCGGTTCGGCGCACGAGGCATCGGGCTGCTGCGCACAGAGCGCATGTTCAACCAGCCGGAGTCGCTGCAGCTAATCCGCGAGTACATCCTCGCCGATGAGTCTGCAAAGCGCAGGCAGACGCTGGCCGCGCTGCAGGACCGGCAGCGAGAGGATTTCATCGATATTTTCCGGGCGCTCGACGGCATGCCGCTGATCGTGCGTCTGCTGGACATGCCGCTCCACGAGTTCCTGCCCGAAGGCTACGGCGACGGCGATGAGCGCATACAGAGCCGCCGCGTGGAGATGGCCGAGGTGAACCCGATGATGGGACACCGCGGCGTACGGCTGGGCATCTCTCAGCCAGGGCTGTACAAGATGCAGGTGGACGCCATCCAGGAGGCGAGGGCCGAAGCGCCGGCGGATGTGCGGCTGATGATCCCGCAGGTGATCAGCCAGCGGGAGGCGATTGTGGTCAAGGAGCACATCGATCACGCGGGGTTGGAGGTCGGCGTGATGATCGAGACGGTGCGGGCGTGCATGCGGGCGGACAGGCTGGCGGAGCACACCGATTTCTTCTCGTTCGGCACGAATGACCTGACGCAGGCGGTGTTTTCGTTCAGCCGCGAGGACGCGGAGAAGAAGTTCCTGAATACGTACCTGGACCAGGGCTTGCTGCAGCACAACCCGTTCACGATTCTCGATGAGATGGGTGTTGGCCGCGTGATGGATATGGCGATTCGCTGGGGCCGAGAGGTGAAGCCGGACCTTGGCATCGGCATCTGCGGCGAGCATGGAGGCAACCCGGAGTCGATTGCGGTGGCGTACCGGCTGGGTGTTTCGTATGTGAGCTGCTCGCCGTTCAGGATCCCGGTAGCGAGGCTGGCGGCCGCGCACGCCGCGCTGGCGGAGGGGTAGGCACGGGGGCACATCCTCCCTCCCCAGCTTCGGGTGCCCGCTTGCGGGCGCGAGTTAGAGGGAGGGTCGTTGGGAACGCCGCGACCGCCTTCGTCCTGAACGGCCGGGACCCGCTTGCGGGTGAGGGTCTCTTGGGGGCCAACTGATCTTGTCAGGACCGGTGTCCCACGCAGAGGTCCTTCGACTTCGCTGACGCTCCGCTCAGGAAACACGAACGTCCAGGCAGCGCCGGGACCGGGCGCGGCATCTTTGCCCGCCCCTACCAAAGTGTCATTCTGAACTTGATTCAGAATCTCTCGGATGCCGGTGCATCAACGGTCAGATCCCTCGACCCGCAGGCGGGTACCCCGCGGTCGGGATGACAAACTGTGGCTTCCACCGCCTCAGCTTCGGCCCAGCATTCCCATTAGCGCGCGCTTCTTACCGCCCTTGTAGAAGCGCGACATCATCTTCTGCATCTGCTTGTGCTGGCTCAGCAGCTGGTTCACCTGCGTAGCAGTCGTCCCGCTGCCCATCGCGATCCGCTTGCGCCGAGAGCCGTTGATCTTCTGCGGGTTCGACCGCTCCCACGGCGTCATCGAAAGAATGATCGCCTCAACCTGCGCCATCCTCCGCTCATCCACATTCTGTAGCTGGTTCTTCAGCGACCCCATGCCCGGGATCATGCCAAGAACCCCGTCCAGCGGGCCCATATTCTTCAGCGTCTGGAACTGCTGCAGCATGTCGTTCATATCGAACTGCGACTTGCGCATCTTCTGTTCCAGCTCGAGCGCCTGGTTCTCGTCGAACTGGTCCTGCGCCTTCTCGATCAGCGTCTGGACGTCGCCCATGCCGAGAATCCGCGACGCCAGCCGGTCCGGGTGATAGTCTTCCAGCGCGTCTGCCCGTTCACCGACGCCCATGTACTTCACCGGCACGCCGGTCACCGACCGCATCGAGAGCGCCGCGCCGCCCCGCGCATCGCCGTCCATCTTCGTCATGATCATGCCGGTGATGCCGATGCGCTCGTTGAACTCCGAGCCCGACTGCACGGCGTCCTGTCCCGTCATCGCATCGACAACGAGCAGCGTCTCTACGGGGTCCGTCGCCTTGCGTATCTGCTCCAGCTCGGTCATCAGGTCGTCGTCGATGGCGAGGCGGCCGGCGGTGTCGAGGATCAGGTAGTAGACGTTGTTGTGCGCCGCCTTCTTGACAGCATTCTTCGCCACTTCGACGGGGGTGCTGGTAGCCGGGTCTTCGGAGTAGACCTCGATGCCGTTCTGGGCGCCGAGCTGCTTGAGCTGGTCGATGGCGGCGGGACGCTGCAGGTCGCAGGCGGCCATCATCACCGACTGGTCGTCTTTCTTGAGGCGCAGGGCGAGCTTGGCGGCTGCGGTGGTCTTGCCTGCGCCCTGCAGGCCGACGAGCAGGATGACGGTTGGCGGCTTCTCGCCTCGTTCGAGGCCAACGTGCTCGCCGCCGAGTATCGAGACGAGCTCTTCCTGGACGATCTTGATGACGGTCTGGCCGGGCGTGAGGGAGGCGAAGACCTCTTCTTTGCTGGCCTTTTCCTTGATCTGCTTGACGAACTGGCGTGCGACCTTGAAGTCGACGTCGGCTTCGAGCAGCGCCATGCGCACTTCGCGCAGTGCGGCGTCGATGTCTTGTTCGGAGAGGCGCCCGCGTGAGGTGAGTTTTCCGAAGACGCCGTTGAGCCGGTCAGTTAGCGATTCAAACATTTTTTTGGGATTGGGTTGGGGATGCGTGTTTCGTTTTATCTGGTAGGGGCGGTGCTTGCCCCGCCCGGTCCCGATGCAATCGGGACGTCAGTGCCGCTCACCCTTCCCTTCGACTTCGCTCAGGGCAAGCTGGCTCAGGATGGCAGGACGTGCCGCCTCCGGCGTCACCGGGCGCAGCAAGCGGCGCCCCTACCAGACGCAGACCATCCCGCTCCCAAAGAACAACCGGGAGAGGAAACCAACGACCCTCCCTCTGACTCCCTCCCAAGCTGGGAGGGAGGATGTTCGGCGTTCCGAGCAGTGGCGAGCGCCGCGTCACACTTCCACTTTACGACATCAAGTTCCAGATCGCCGTCAGGCAAACACCTACTCAGTGCTCATCGCTCCGGCGCCACGCGGTACCTTTCCGGTAGCACCACGCTTGTTTCCGGCTCTGACGCTGTCTCCAGCATCTTCAGCGCCTCTCGCAGCACGTGTGACTGGCGTTCCACGTCGAACGGCGCGCCCATCGGCCGGCCCATCACGTGCTTTGTGAACACCGTGCGCGCTGGCCGCATCACCGTCACGCGGCCCCGGAACACGTTCGACATCACGATCACCGTCGGGATGCCTGCTGCCTCGAACGCCCTGCTGACGTGCCCGACCGACACGTGGCAGACCGGTCAGACCGGCACCAGGACTGCCGCCTCCCAGCCCTCGTCATGCACCCGTTCAGCCCACTGCGGCGCGTCTTCCTTCGTCAGGCGTATCTGCGAGGTCAGGCCGATGAACGAGTACGCCGTCGGCGCCAGCTCGCCGATAACGCCCTCAGCCGCCATCTCCTGCATGCGGTCGACCGGCATCACCGTGTTGCGGTCCCTGAGCGCCGCCCGGATGTCGTAGCCTGGCTGAATAACGGCGAAATCATCCTCCGGCAGGTCCACCGGGACGGCTGACAGGAACGGCTTCGCCCTGCCGAACTCGCCGATGTGCTTCGTGCCCTCTTCCTGTGAATAGCCGGCGATCTCAGGCGGAGCGTGCGGCTCGCCCTTCACATGGTGCCCGCTCGAGGTCAGCAACCCGACCCGCATCTCCGAAAGCGGCTTCGGCAGCGGCGCGAAGAGCGGTTCGTCGTACTTCCAGCGGGTCTCCTCGTCCGGCGGCGAGTAGGCGGCAAGCTGCGCCTCGTAGATCATGTTGAACAGCGTCGACAGGTCGCCCGTGTCGACCACCTCTCCGAGCTCCCTCAGCAGGTTCTGGATGAAGTGCTCAGCGGCCTCTTCGCCGGCGTTCTTCAACCACTTGAAGAGCAGATCCGTGCGCGAGCCGTAGGAGAGGGAGTCGACGTATTCCTTGAAGGTCTCACCGGGCAATTCGAGTGTCCTTGAGTATGCTGTGATCTGTTGCTTAAGCTGAGCGGATCTCTGTGAAGGCGTCGCTCACCGACAGCTCCGGCTCGGTGAGCGCCTGTACATCTTCGGGCGACCAGCCGGGCGCGGCCTCCACCAGCACCAGCCTGCCTGATTCGACTTTGATGACAGCGACATCGGTGATGATCTCGTCGACGCACTCGGGCGCAGTCAGCGGGAAGGTGCACTCGTTGACGATCTTCGGCTTGTTGTCGCGGGTGGTGTGCTCCATCGCCACGATCACTCGCTTCGCATTCGCCGCCAGGTCCATGCCGCCGCCAATGCTGCCGATGCCCCGCTTCGGGATCATCCAGTTCGCAAGATCGCCCTTCCCGGAAACCTGCAAGCCGCCAAGCACCGTGACGTCGATGTGGCCGCCGCGGATGAGGCCGAACGACTCGACAGAGTCGAAGAACGCCATGCCTGGCACGAGCTTCGGGAATGCGCCGCCGGCGTCCATGATGTTCGGGTCGCCGTCGAGTTTGGTGTGCATCTCGGAGAAGCCAAGGATCCCGTTCTCGGCCTGGTAGCGGAGTTCGACGCCGTCTGGCAGCAGCTCGGAGCAGAGCGCAGGGATGCCGATGCCGAGGTTGACGGTGCCGCCGTCCGGCAGGTCGAGCGCGGCGCGGCGGGCGATGTCTGTGCGCGTTAGGCGTGGCGCGGGATCGGTGCTCACGGGTACGGATCTCCGGGCTCTCGCTGAACGATGCGGTTCACGTACGCTCCGAGCGTGCCGACGCGTTCGGCGTCGATGCCGCCCGGCTCAACGATCTCGTCCACCTCGGCGATCGTAACCTGCGCGGCGGTCGCCATCGCCGGGTTGAAGGCTCGACTGGTGCCGACGTATTGCAGGTTGCCGTGCAGATCGGCTTTCTGAGCACGTATGAGGGCGAAGTCGGCGGGCAGCGCGTGCTCCAGCAGATGAGTGCGGCCGTTGAAATCCCGCGTCTCCTTGCCTTCGGCGACGGGCGTGCCGACGCCGGTGGGCGTGTAGAAGGCGGGAATCCCGGCGCCCGCGGCGCGGATGCGCTCGATCAGCGTGCCCTGCGGTACCAGATCGACCTCTGCCCTGCCCTCACGGAACGCTTTCTCGATCTCGCTGAGCGGGTTTGTGGTGCCGGGCACCGGGAACGAGCAGATGATGCGTTTTGCCTGCCCGCTGGCGAAGAACATGCCCTGGTCGACCGGCTCCGGGTCGTCGGGACCTTCCCGCCAGCCGTAGTGGGTGGTGACGGAGATGCCGGCGACGTTGCCGATGATGGTGAGGTTTTTCGCTCCCTGGTCTCGCAGGGCGAGCATGAGGCGGGTCGGCTGGCCGCCCGCGCCGCCGAACCCGCCGATCATGACGGACGCGCCGTCAGGGATGTCTGCGACGGCGGCGGCGAAGGTGTCGACGACCTTGTTGACTGGCATGCGCCGATGATAGCTCGGGCGGCGGGATAGAGGGATGCTGGTTGGGCGCCGAGCGGCGGGTTGGTGGACGGATGAGGCGCGGATACGGTTGTGGCGGACCGTGGGATGGTGCGGCGAAGTGGCGTATCGCCTCCAGGGCAGCATCGCAGTTGAGGCGTTGCGCGAGACGGTGGGATCGGCGACTCTGTCCGGCCTGTAGGATTGGCTCTCTGGCCGCCCTCAATGAAATATATGTATCGCGGTCTGCAACTTGAAACTTCGCCTTGCCAGACGATCACGAAATAGCCTCATCCGACACCGAGCCCGGACGATCCGAGCCCGATTTCGAGCCACAACCGGCCGAAAACGGCGCTTCTGACGCCGTACAGAGCGAACTGGACACCGTACAGGCGCGCAGTTACGAGCGAATCCGGCTCCGCATCACGCTCATCAACCTGGCGCTGTCCATCGCCGCCCCGCTCGTCTTCTTGCTCGCCGGATGGTCCGAAGACCTGCGCGATCTCGTTGAAGAGTGGACAACATTGGCCGCGCTCATCGTCCTGATCTACGTGCTGATAGTCAGCTTCGCCCTCGAAGCGCTCACCTTCCCGCTCGACATCTACTCCGGACACTTCATCGAAAAACGCTTCAACCTCTCCCGCTCATCGCTCGCCCAGTGGCTCCGGGACTGGCTCAAGGGCGAGGCGCTGCAGATCCTCTTCATCGTCGGCGCCGTTGAGCTGATCTACTACCTGCTCAGGGCGCTTCCTGGCACCTGGTGGCTCGTGGCAGGCGCAGGCTTCACGCTGTTCTTCGTCGTCCTCGCCGCGCTTGCGCCGGTGCTGCTCTTCCGGCTCTTCTTCAAGTTCGAGCCACTGCCTGACGGCGAGCTGAAAGACCGGCTGCTGGCGCTTTCAGAGCGGCTCGGCGTTTACGTGCGCGGCGTGTATGTATGGAAGCTGGGCGAGAAGACCAGTAAGGCAAACGCCGCGCTCGCCGGATGGGGACGCACTCGGCGCATCCTGCTGGCCGACACGCTGCTGGACAAGCACACGCCGGACGAGATCGAGGTGGTGTTGGCCCACGAGATGGCGCACCAGGTGCACCGGGACATCTGGCGCGGGCTCACGATCCAGACAGCGTTGGTGTTCGTCGCCTTCTACGCCGTGCACGTTGCGCTCGAGGCGTGGACCGAACCGCTCGGGCTGCGGTCGGTCTCGGACATCGCCAACCTGCCGCTGCTGCTGCTGGTGACCGGCGCGGTGGCGCTGATCGCACTGCCGATAGCGAACGGACTGTCAGGCCGGATGGAGCGCGCCGCCGACGCCTACGCGCTCGAAAAGACCGGGCTATCGGGGCCGTTCGCA